>NZ_JALQCK010000126.1:0-1005 GCF_030464835.1 Paraburkholderia sp. WS6 | reverse complement strand
GTAAGCGGCTCGCCTAGGCCGTTCGTCCACGCGCGTGCACGTGAAGCATGATGGTGATCCGAACAAGCCCGGTCAGGTCGCGGGCGTCGGCGGACTGGCTGGTGTATGCAACTTGTCGGCCACGCGCCACGGTAGAAGCTCGTCGATGTGATTGATTTTGTGGTCAGCGATGTGAGTCAGCACGTAGTCCAGATAGGCGCGCGGATCGATGTCATTCAGGGCGCAAGTGCCGATCAACGCGTACATTGCGGCTGCCCGTTCGCCGCCGCTATCGGAGCCGGCGAATAAAAAATTCTTCCGCCCCAGGCTTACACAACGCAGCGCGTTCTCCGCGATGTTGTTGTCGATCTCGAGCCTTCCGTCTTCGCAATACAGCGTCAGTGCGGTCCACTGGTTGAGCGTGTAGTTGATCGCCTTGGCTGTATCGGACTTCGACGACAGCGTTTCGAGCTTTGCCCTGAGCCAGGCTTCGTAGATTTGAAGCAGTGGCCTGGCTTTCTCCTGGCGTATTCGCAGCCGTTCGGCCGCAGGCTTGCCGCGAATGGAGGCCTCGATGTCATAGAGACCGCCAATATATTCGAGCGCCTTTTGCGTTGTGTCAGATGGCGTTCGCACATGGATGTCGTAGAACTTTCTCCTTGCGTGGGCATGGCATGCCGCCTCGCGTATCGAGCCATCGCGGAACAGCTCGTCGAAGCCCGCGTAAGCGTCCGCTTGCAGGATCCCTTTGAACCTGGCGAGATGGGTTTGAGGGTGGATGCCTTGCCGGTTCGGCGAGTACGAGAACCAGACCGAAGCCGGTTGCGTCGAGCCCGAGCGATGATCGTCGCGCACGTAGACCCACAGCCGGCCGGTCCTGGTCTTCCTGTTGCCCGGTGCGAGCACCGGGATCGGCGTGTCATCTGCGTGCAGCTTGGTGGCGGCCACCGTATAGCGGCGCAGCGCCTCTGTTAGCGGTGCGCACAGTGCCTCGCATTGGCCGACCCAGCGGCCCATACTGGCCCG
>NZ_JALQCK010000125.1:0-1026 GCF_030464835.1 Paraburkholderia sp. WS6 | reverse complement strand
ATTGAAAATCATCTAGCGGACCTCCTGCCGCCGCCCTGCCGGGCGACGGGGTTAAAGTGAGTTTGCCAAAACCGCTTTAACCGGAAGGAGAGAGGGTGGCCGCATTCCTTCTCGGGAACACGGCCCCCGAAGAACCCTGCAAGCGACTTTCGCCGCACAAGGCTCGCGCACAGCATTAAGCGTCGCGCTAACGCCGGCCTTGCCGAACTCCGCAAGCCCTTCGCAAACATCGCATCGTTGATCCATTCCGTTACCGGAACAAGGACGCTGAACCGGCGTTTGCCGGTCTCTCTCAAGCTGCCCTCTATCGAATCTCGAATACGGGCCTGCGACAGCTGCACCACACGGAAGTCTGCACCCTTTCGGGTCAGGGCAAAGTTCGAACCCCTATGCAGGCCGTTACAGCTTGCCGTTCGCTTTCTCCGCATTCTCTTACCCGCTCCACCAACAGCGCTCCTTGCGGTTTGCCTGCCACCCTGACGATGCTCTGTGGGGTTGGCGGTGAGTCGGGCTTACCACGTTCCCAGTCTTGCCGACGCAACAAAGATACACTTGCGCCTGTCCGTTTAGCGTCCGCCTCTCCCCCGGTAGCACTCGCGACGACGTGCCCCCAAATGACAAAGAGGCAACCGGCTACCTACCTTTTGGTTCGAGCCTAACAGCAGCTTTGGCTCATCAGTTCTTACGAGGTTTGTACGGCGGTTCACATACGTTACGCTTGCGGAACTTGCCTTGCCCCCACACCGCACGGCTGCTGGCAGTGTCGATTCCTGCCGTGTCGCCACGGTGAACCGTCTGCTGAAGAGTACGTTGTCTCCGAAGCTTCGAACCCGATCGTTGCCAATCGCGCACGTCCGGATAGGCAACTGCTGGTCGTACAGCAGGTCACATTTCGAAAGATTCCGAATGTGACAAGACAAGAAAGAGCTTCGCCATCAACTACGTTGCCGATTTACGTCCGGCGGACAGCATTACGTGTCGCACGTCATCATGAACTATAGCGGCATTGACCTGCATTCGAACAAC
>NZ_JALQCK010000124.1:0-1103 GCF_030464835.1 Paraburkholderia sp. WS6 | reverse complement strand
TTCGTTGGAGTCCAGAGGGTTCGACTCCCTCCCGGCAAAGGCTAACCACCAGCCGGAAGCAAGTCTTGCATGGGGGACGGTAACGTACTTCGTGAAGCGTAGACAGCGGGTGCTGAAGCCGCGTGATTGAGTCTCGAAATACCTTTGTCGCTGGTGTCTTCGCCTTTGTTATAGCGGGGGCAGTACTGTGCTGACCGTTACGGTGAGGTCAGTCGGGCCGGCCGGGATCTGAGAGCGGGGCAAAGGCATGGGATGGATTCCCCAGGAACCTGGGAGATCCTGCGTACGACCAGTTCAAGACGCCGAAGGCAACAGGCGATAAACGGGCCAGGTCCGGGCGGAAGTCTCCGCCGCACGGGAGCGAACCAGGAGACAAGGACTGGAGCGAAGAAGCGAATCCATAAGCGACTTCGTATTCGGCGCAGGAAGTCTTAGCGCCTTGATAGTACTGATGACGCCGGGGAACACTGCTCGGGTGGACCCGGTCGAGGAAAGCGAGGCGTCGTTGCAACAGAATCGCTCGTGAGAAACACGGAGGTGCCTTGAAACCTGAAAGCGTGTCAACGAAACAGGAGCGAATTGCCGAACTGGCGCGGATGAACCCGGCGATGGCATTCACCGCCCTGAATCAGTATCTCGACTATGAATGGCTGTACTACGCCTGGGCGCAAACGCGCAAGGATGGCGCAGTCGGTGTGGACGGTCAGACGGCGGAAGAGTATGCAGCCAACCTGGAGCAGAATCTCCTGAGCCTGATCGACCGCATCAAATCCGGTCGTTACCAGGCGCCGCCAGTGCGAAGGCACTATATCGCCAAGAGCGATGGCGGGCAGCGTGGCCTCGGCATACCGTGCTTCGAGGACAAGGTAGCGCAAAGGGCCGTCTCGATGCTGCTGGAGCCGATCTACGAGCAGGACTTTATGGACTGCTCATATGGGTTTCGGCCAAGGCGCAATGCACATCAGGCGGTGCAAGCCGTGCGTAACGGGATCATGAAACAGGGTGGGCGATGGGTGCTGGATGTTGATGTTCGGAAATACTTCGACAACATTCCATTTGCTGACCTGCGGTCCATCCTCGCCAGGCGAGTCACGGATGGTGTC
>NZ_JALQCK010000123.1:0-1113 GCF_030464835.1 Paraburkholderia sp. WS6 | reverse complement strand
AGTATTAAAGGAAGGTTTTCCTGTCGGGGTGGATTCACGCCGGCAGGTTAATCATTCGTCAGTACGTTGAGTGAGCGACCGGTTCGTAACTGAACCGAAAAACAGTAACAGGTTTGAACTGAAGAGTTTGATCCTGGCTCAGATTGAACGCTGGCGGCATGCCTTACACATGCAAGTCGAACGGCAGCACGGGAGCAATCCTGGTGGCGAGTGGCGAACGGGTGAGTAATACATCGGAACGTGTCCTGTAGTGGGGGATAGCCCGGCGAAAGCCGGATTAATACCGCATACGCTCTACGGAGGAAAGGGGGGGATCTTCGGACCTCCCGCTACAGGGGCGGCCGATGGCAGATTAGCTAGTTGGTGGGGTAAAGGCCTACCAAGGCGACGATCTGTAGCTGGTCTGAGAGGACGACCAGCCACACTGGGACTGAGACACGGCCCAGACTCCTACGGGAGGCAGCAGTGGGGAATTTTGGACAATGGGGGAAACCCTGATCCAGCAATGCCGCGTGTGTGAAGAAGGCCTTCGGGTTGTAAAGCACTTTTGTCCGGAAAGAAAACCTCTGGGTTAATACCCCGGGGGGATGACGGTACCGGAAGAATAAGCACCGGCTAACTACGTGCCAGCAGCCGCGGTAATACGTAGGGTGCAAGCGTTAATCGGAATTACTGGGCGTAAAGCGTGCGCAGGCGGTCCGCTAAGACAGATGTGAAATCCCCGGGCTTAACCTGGGAACTGCATTTGTGACTGGCGGGCTAGAGTATGGCAGAGGGGGGTAGAATTCCACGTGTAGCAGTGAAATGCGTAGAGATGTGGAGGAATACCGATGGCGAAGGCAGCCCCCTGGGCCAATACTGACGCTCATGCACGAAAGCGTGGGGAGCAAACAGGATTAGATACCCTGGTAGTCCACGCCCTAAACGATGTCAACTAGTTGTCGGGTCTTCATTGACTTGGTAACGTAGCTAACGCGTGAAGTTGACCGCCTGGGGAGTACGGTCGCAAGATTAAAACTCAAAGGAATTGACGGGGACCCGCACAAGCGGTGGATGATGTGGATTAATTCGATGCAACGCGAAAAACCTTACCTACCCTTGACATGTATGGAA
>NZ_JALQCK010000122.1:0-1126 GCF_030464835.1 Paraburkholderia sp. WS6 | reverse complement strand
CGACCCGAAGCGGTCGCTCAAGTTTGTCGATAGCGGCCATTCGTTATAGGGTTTCGGCGCTGGTAGGATTCGCGTTCAGGGGAATCGAGATAAATTTAGCTAATGAAATTCGACATCGAGGGCAAAGCGGCAAACATCGCGCCGACTCCCATACAGATCACTCGTGCGCTCAAGTCACTGCGAAGCTACGGCAAGTCATCTTATGCGTCATTGACTGACGGCGCAGGTAACTATGTGCAGGTAGCCGGCAGTGGCGTCAGTTGCATGATTGAGCGCTTCGAGTTCGGTTCACAACGATGGAGAGCGTTCCACAACAACCCTTCCCCGGTGCGCCCTGATGGCACGATCCTGGTCTTCGGAGCGGGTAACATTCCGATGCGCTCAGATGAATGGTTCATGGCTGACCAGGTTGTGGGCGGTACACCGTATCCGCCATTTGTTCATTGGCGCTTAGCGCCGGGCTTTTGACCCTGAGACGCAAGCCGGGAGACACGTTCGACGGAGTTCTGCATCTCGAGCTGTCAACTATTCGAGCCTCCGGTATCGCTGAACGGGACCGGCCGGCTCCTGTCCGACGGTTCATGAAGTTGAATTACCGCGGATCGTTTTCCGGTAACCAACCCTCCTCGATCCGCTTTATCAGCATCGTGTCATTCCAGGAGCCTCGAATGGGGAGCTTTCGCTGCTCATCGGTGATCGGACCGACGCGCCATTCCTTCTCACCATCCCACAACCACCAGTCAACTACTTTCCCGACGGCCGGATCTACGACACCAACTCGGAACACCGGGACGTTCTTCGAATGATCCGGAATCGCATATCTGCCAATCTTTCGAACGATGCCGCGAGAGAAAGCGGCTCCCGCAGGAAAGAAGATCCAGAAATTCGTTTCTATCGCTACGAGCGACTCCAAATCTGTAGGTGCGTCGGCAAACACACCCGGCAACACGCGGATCAGCGAGCCCATCGGAGCGACTTTCTTCACATACTGGAAGTATGCTTCTCCGCCGGACGTCCGGATTCTAAAGACGTCTCCTGAACGAATCACGCTGCTCTCCTTGTCGATCTCGTCGGCGAGGCATTGTCAACGATCCTCGGGATTGAGTCGAGTGTCTCCTGTTGGCCG
>NZ_JALQCK010000121.1:0-1174 GCF_030464835.1 Paraburkholderia sp. WS6 | reverse complement strand
TACGCCCCTGCAAGCAGCTTAGCGTACGATTTTTTCCGAATTCTGAGAGGACCCCCCATAGAAATAACTTGCTCTGCGACGGTTCCGCCCGCCTGTATATTGCTGTCGACAACGAGGATCTTCATGGCTTCTGCAATAAATCGTAGAACGGTTGCCCAACACTGGGACACCTTGTTGGGACACTCGGACGCTAGATCCTTTCAAGCCGGCTTCGCGCCGGCTTTTTTTCGCGCTGAGTGTCTCAACAACGTGTCCCAGGTCACGGTGCATCAGGTTCTCCCCGATCTTAAGTTTGTCTCCAATGCCACGCGGTGCAATTTTTGAGCGCCCGTAGCAATCCATATCTGGCAGGCCTTGCGCCTGTCATTCCACCCCTTGAACTATCGTCGCCCGAGAGGCACCGTCACGTTCCTGTGGCCGATGGCAGGCATCGAATAACCCCGAACGAACTCGGCCTTGCTGAACTCGCGTTGCCGACCTGCTGCGCCCCCTCGCTCGAGCAGCGAGAACGTCTATTGCCCACATCACCCAATCTGCGCGCTTCATCGGCGGCGCCTTCTATTCGCCCGCATTGGGCGAGATACACTTCTCTGCGAATGGCGCTTCGTCCTATGGATTGATCAAACATTTTGCGAGGGCACAATGACATCAGACTTCGAGCCAACGGTCATACCAGCCGGGGAGTCGGCCGGGCTGTTCGACACCGCATGCAACCATGTGCGAGACATGACACGCGCGCGCTGCGCAGTCTTGATCGTCATCGACGGCGAATCGGGATCAGGGTATTCCGTGGTGGGCCCACTTGAGGCGCAGGTTCTTTTGCCAGACATCTTGCATAAGATGGCAGATACCTTGCGCGGGCAGCTCTCGAAAAATCTGCAGTAGCTTGCCGTTCGTCTCGCCCTACGGGTCAAACTCAGGCGGCCTATCGTGAATGGCTGGCAAAATTAACTTTGAGACTGTCACAACATTCGTTCGGGCGGCCGTTGAGAGCATCATTGCGGCCGTCGCCCCACCTTGGGGGTGTAAGCCGGAACCGCCGATTTTTCCGGCATGAGCGCAAAGCCAGCGCTGGGCGGGTTGTCGTCAAATAACCATAGACTCCATCGGTGGGGTAGTCAGGGCTGTTAACTTTATCCCCCGTGTGTTAACGTTCCTGCTGTTCACGTCCATA
>NZ_JALQCK010000120.1:0-1176 GCF_030464835.1 Paraburkholderia sp. WS6 | reverse complement strand
CAGGGCTGTTAAGTTCTCCCTCCGGCAATAGTGACGGCGCAGTCGAAGTTGAGTGCATTCCGGTAGAGCGCTCGAGAGACGCTTGAAACCTTGCTCGCGCGCATGCAATTCAGCGCGATCGAGCGCAATCGAGCCAGGATGCCGGGCTGTTCGCGGATACGGCAGGCGTCCTCAAACAGGACCACATCCCGAACATGGTGGTTCTGGTTTTCTATGCGCCAATGGCCCCGAATTGCCGTTTGAAACTGTCCGGCCTCAAGGTGTGCGGTACTGACCCACCAGGCTGTTTCGACGCTGATCTCGGCCACGCCCTTACGCTTGTGCATAACCTCGCGCGTCACTTTCACGACTGCTTTCACCAGAGGTTGCCAGTCTTCCGGCAACCATCCGGCTGGCGGGACAAACGTCTGGACCGTGCGCATCTCGACTCGCCCGTGACCCTTGTCATGGTCAACATGCTGTTGTGCGGGTCGATGAAACTGCGGCAACATCTGGCAGGCGGCAAGCAGCTCAGGCTGGTTCTCTTTCACTTGAACCAGCACGTCGGCACCACGCGCCATGGCTAGCGACAGTGTTTTTTTTGACAGTGCATGGCGTCAAGCGTAAAGACGCGCCCCGATAGGCCCAACGCCTCGATCAGCGCTTGCGCGGCCGGAATTTCATTCGTTTTCTCATCCACCTCAAGATGCCCCAGCACAATCAGGTCGAACTGGGTAAAAGCAGACACCAGTTGCCGGGCCCGCGTATCGGTCACCCGTGAGGCGCTACCGCGTAAAGCTTTGCCATCGATGGCTACGAACTGTAGCCCATCGCGCGCCGACGAATCTTTGTCGGCCTGCTGGCGAAGCGCTTCTTCAAGCGCCTGAACATCCAGCTTGAGCAGAAACCGGCGAATGCCTACCCATGTCGGAGCTTTCTTCCATGTCGTGCCAAACAGCGTGTTTAGCTGCTCCAGCCGTTCATTGATGAAAAGCTCCATTTTCCGCAGCGACGTCGCTCCCGATAGCACCGCCAGCAACAACCCGCACAGCAATGGCTCCAGCTCGTATCGCTTGCCTTTCGCTTCGCGCTGATCGACCAATCCTGAAAACAGCCCCCCAAGCAGCATCGTCTCCTCATCGTATGGACGTGAACAGCAGGAACGTTAACACACGGGGGATAAAGTTAACAGCCCTG
>NZ_JALQCK010000011.1:0-215926 GCF_030464835.1 Paraburkholderia sp. WS6 | reverse complement strand
CCTGACCTCCAGCGTCAGACCGTAGCCCCTACCGCGCGAGCGGTTTAGTCCTTCGGCCATCAACAGCCGTTCGGCCAGCGACAGTGCCCGACATTCGAGCGTCCGCTTGACTCAGTTAAGAGACGCGCTGCCCACGATCTTGTTCGTCGCATCATCGGCCATTGCTGACGTTCAGGTGGCGATGTCGATGAGGCAGCTGTAGGTCAGTCTCCTGCCGTTCACACATTATCAGCAAACGCGTGCTGCTGACCCGCTTCGACCTTTGGATCGAGCTCGAACTCAACGGCAGTTAATGAAGGCAATGCAGCCACTCTATAGGCGCTTGGGATGCCGAGTAATCGGCCAAAGCCGCAGGTCGAACGCCGGAATTGGCAGGGGCTGCTATCCGCCTTCGGGTCTAATGTGGAGCTATCTCAGGGGTGAGATGCTGGTTGTGACGGATTAGCTGCTGCGGCGTGCGGCTCGCTCTCCGGCGTGACAATGTCAATGCGGTACACGTCATGTAAGAACAAGATAAGAAAGCCGCCGGAAATTACCAGAATGGCGATGCCAACAACGCTCGTTTGCAATCTAACGCTCTTCCTTGAAACCTCCAAGTTGACCGTTGTGGCATCTGTATGTGCGAGTTTTGCCGCAGTCCATAGTTGAAAACCGGCGAACACGACACCAGAAATCGATAAGAGCATTACCAATGCGAGGACGCAATTCGCGGCAAAAATTTGCCAAGCAGAAATGCGCAAATATGAATCGCGAAACCGACTTTCCTGATCGTAAAATGAGGCGAGATACTTCTCATAGGCAACGCTACCCGCGGTGGCTTGTGCCGACGACGCTGCCTGCTCAGCCTTGAGTCGAGATATTTCATCTGTCAGTTGAGCGACGCGCGCTTTGGCCAATTGCAGCTCCGCGTGATCCCTCTCCGCTGTTTGGGCGTCAACCGCAGCTAGTGCAGCCGACACGCTGAGTAGCGTGGCCAAAAGCATGGCAGTGAGTTTCTGCGCTATTTGCATAAAGATGATTTTACTTTGAATTTAGCATAGAAAGCTGCGCAACTTGCTTGGTACTCTTGTGCCTGCGTGCCCTGCGAAACCGCATCAGAGTCATTTGTATTATTGGAGCCGGGCGGCGGAAGGGGATTTCTTGGCAAAATGATTGCATCTATTCCCGAAACCTCTTGATGAGGTAGTTCGTGATCCTGACTGGGCACCGGAAATTCTTGGCCATATGCAGCTAGCGCCCAAAGCAGGATACCGATCAGCAGCGACTTGACAGTTTTTCGATGAATCATTGCGCCGCACCTAAGTCGACAATCGTAATAGCAAGCTGGATGGTGTAAGTCGTAGGGTGCCGGTCGTTTGCAAGTCGGTGCATCAATTGGAGCGTGACGCCTTCGTCGTCCGGTTTCAGCTCATATCGTATCGTTTGTGTCACCGAATGCTGTTTCTTAAGTGCATCACCCTCGCAATCTTCCAATTGTGCGGCGAGTTGTTTCAATTTCTCGGTTGCAGCGACATTGTCGTCTGGCAAATTTTGAATATCGCATTTGTACTCCATTACCTGTTCGTCGCCAGATGTTGTGCATTTATCAAAAGGCGAAATTGTAACTGCGCCATTGTACTCATCCACATAAAAGTCAAATGAGCCTCTAAGATTTTTAAATAAATGAGGCGCATCAGAAACAACTTTTTTGAAATCGGAGCATAGTGAATCGGCCGCACACAACGTCGGGCATGAGGAAAATAGTAGAAGCACGAGTGCCCCAGGGCGCAAGAAATCAATTGGAGTCGCCATCATCAATAGCATATTCAAGAGTTATAACCCATCTGCCGTCTGTGTACTCATATCTAACTTTGGCAGCGCGATAAGCTTTGGTTGGCATGTTCGGGTAAGGGTCGTCTATAGAAGCTGATTCGCCAGTTTCTCTATTTTGTTTTCTCTGTATCTGGGCGTCAGTCTTTGAGAGGCATGACGCGAGAGAAGTCACCAGTTTGGTGTAAGCGTCTTTTGCGCGATTCTCATTGTTCAGTCCTTTGTCCATATACCAGGTGCATTGAAGGCTCCCAGTAGTATTATGCTCATCGCCTTTAATTTCGCATTCGTTAGCCGCAGGCAATAGGAAAGTACTAGCCCAACGATCAGCATCAGGTTTATCTGACTTTGAACGGATATTCTTGAAGTAAGAGGCAGACTCGAGCTGAACCCGTTGTGTAGGCTTGCAATCATAAGCGAAAGTCGCCTTCGTGCCGCCAGCGATCATCAAGAAAATCACCAGAATCCACTTGTGATGGACGTGAGAAGAAGACATTTCATCACCTCACGATTGCGGATACCGCTCTATACCCTTCGTTAGCAGCATCCCAAATCAAAGGTTTGGTCGTGCCGCTTGCCGCAGTCTTGCCTGCCTTAAAGCCTGCCATCATGAAGGCAACCCGTTGTTCAGGGGAGCCATAGTTATTTGGATCAAAAAAACCAGTTCGATTGTCCCCGGGCTTTTGGTATAAAGACCGCGCAAAGCCATCTGGATTAACAATCCTATACTTCAAGCCCAAGTACCACCCAGCCATGTAGTCGGCGTGACATTCTTGAATAAATTTCAATTCCTCTAGCCCGCTATTGTATTGAAAGGCGTGCGCCCATTCGTGGGCCATTATGCCAATGACTGCGGTCTCCCAAAATTCGGGGTTCATTTGCCTTTCGTTTTGTGCGAGAGTTTCTCCAAAAAATATGCGTGCTCCATCATTCGTTTTTTCCGTAAACGCCTGTGGTGTTTGCTTGTCATCAATAAAAGCAAAGTCGGGGCTTACCTTGAAAACATTGTTCAGGACTTGGCGCTCAATTTGAACACCTTGGTCCAGTTCTGAAATGCCAGACGAGTCAACCACAGAGTATGAACCGCCGATAAAATCAGATATTCCACATCCAGTGATTTTTTTCTTAACTGTTAACTGGTCAGTATTTGGAAATATTTGGGCGACAGCTACACTGCTGGACGCGGCTAAGCATGTCGCAGCAATTTGGAGGAAAGATCGCCTGTCACACATAGTTATCCTCATCAATAGAACGCGAACGACGCCGGCGAGGCGACTATCGGAGCGAATTCCCCTAAGTCAAGGATGGTACGTTTTGAGCTCGAATTCAAGTTTGTTAGCAATCTAGGAGCAATGCTTACATTTTAATGACGGATAAAGCAGCCCGTGCAGCTGACCAGCGGTAAAACCATTGTGCTATTGTCTGATGAAAAATCTTTGCCGGAGTTAAACCGTAAGAATGTAATTGACATGAATTCCGTATGCGAATGCAGGTTCCACAACAATGCAGATCTTCGTTGAAGGTTTACTTTCCATAAAGCTCGCAGGCATATCGAGGCGCAAACGACCGATTGCTGGGGTGCGGGCGACTTTGAACATGTTGCGCACGAGCGGTGGCGCACGCGCGGTGCGGGCTGGTTCCTGTACTAGGCGATCCAGTAACTCGATTTCCGTTTGCCTGAATGCCCGTCCTCGTCGCTACGGTCGGTGACCGCCGGTATCCGGTTCCTCGAGTTTTCCCGTCAGCGATCCGCAATCCATACACACGTGGCGCTTATGCGCGCGGATGGCGACTTCATCGCTTGGTGCCGCGGCACCGGCATGCTGTCACTCACATCTGTCTAGCGTCGCGTCGCGTCGCTTTTTTTCCCGGGGACGCCAAACTGACATCTATTTGCACGGGTTGGGACGGGATGTGTCCTGGGTCGGGGCGGATTTGGCCAGCACCTGGGCAATGTTCACGACTGTCTGGAATACCTGGTCTGTCCGATTCGAGATGAGTCTGACGCCATACGTTTCTTCCTGGTTCGAATGAATCGCGGCCCAGTGCGCCGAATAGACGATGACAGGGATGCCGGGTTGAATGCCGTGGACCGCCTTGATCGTGCTGAGGCCGGCGTCTTCCACCTTGTCCCGGTTCATGTTGGTAATCACCACATTGAAGCCCTGTGCCAGGTTGAATGCATCCTGTATGGCGTCGTCTTTCTGGATCGTGACAACGACAAACCCGAGCTTCTGGAAAGCGACCTGCAGGTTGATGTTGTTTCCCGGATTCGGATCGACCCAGAGTATGCGCAAGGCCGTCGAGGCGGCTGCAATGCCGGAACTGTCCAAGGCCTTCACGGCTTCTGTGGCGAGGTTCTGGGCAGCCTCCGGGGTCACCGGGGCGAAGGTGCCTTCCGGCGATGAAGCGCCAGGCGCAGCGGGGCCATGCGTCTGCGGAGCGCCGGCCAGGGCATTGGCGATACTCTGCGTCGTCTGAAAAGACAACGAGAACGGGCCGGCATGAAACTCGCCAGTCTGGATGTACGGACTCACGCGTGCGATGTCACAGACGAGGCCCGTGTGATGCTGCGCCACGAACACTATGACCCATACGGCGAATACAGGCCATACTAGGGTCGAGATAAGCGAGTTGACAGCCGGCAGCACAGTTGCAAGCTGCAGGATCGACGACGGCTTTGGCGTTGCGGGCGGGTTTTGTGTTGGGGGCGGGTTTGGTGATGCGTCTGGCATCTCGTGCTCCGACCTGTGAGGGCAAAGTTAGACAGAGGGACCGCTCATCAGGCGGGTCGATCCGGAGGCGGAAATCGCCTGCCATGCACTCCCGCGAGAAACCCGGTAAGTCCGGTTTGCAGGCGGAAATCCGCACACGTGCTCCATGTACCGCTTTGCAGTGTCAGGAAAAGGGTCCGGCCTTTGGGCGGCCTTAGCACCAACAGAAGGATCTGCAGCGACAGCGACGTGATGAAAGCCATCTGGTAAACGCGCCGGTGACGTCCGACCTGCTTCTCCGCGAACGTCAGGCTGTCATGCACCAGCGTCGCGAGTGCTCCATCGCTCACTCCACCGAATGCGTAGCTATCCTGATCGACAGCGATGCGCACAAGTGCCGGCTTTGGTGGTTCGCCTTCTAATAGCACCGGAAACCACAGAGCGCTGAACTCAAGATGCTGCAGCGGCCTTGCCCGGATAGCAGCAGCGCTGGGCAGGATGAACAGGGGCACGGCGTGTTTCGCGCTGTCGGCCTCCGCAGCTGTCGTGAGCTGGTACCCGATGCCGCTCATGGAGGCAGTTAGGGCAACATTGGCACCGGGTGGATGTTTTGACCAGTTAGTCATAGAAGTTACTGTATGGTGATCATCTGGTCCCAGGTGCCGTCGGAATATCCAGCGCAGAACTGTCCAAATGACAGATCCAGCGCATTGCCGTCGTGCCCCAACGGATCCGCAACGCGGACCACCTGCGCGTCGATCGCGACGCCAATGATCACGATGTAGTGGTAGCCCGAGCCATCGTTGAGGTGGATGCGGCACGCCACTGGCTGTTGCCTTGTGCAGATCTCGTTGACGATGGTGGGAAAATCGCCGACCGCGGCCTGGGGGTTGGAGCAGTGCGGACCGAGCGCGGTCACCAGATCATATGGATTGTTACAGGCCTCGTTTCCAGGGTAGCCGGGATAGGGGCAAGGACAACAGCCATCAAAGAAGTCGCTCGCAATCTGGCATTGGGTACGCGGAGCCGAATCGAGGTAGGCACTGACCAGTTCGGTGACGGAGGCCCAGCACCAGTAATTCATGCATTGCTGCTTGATCACTACGGGTCTGGGCAATGTCTGCACTGGCGTGCCAGCGCCTGAAAACGCCAGGGGTGCCTGATAGGAGAGCATCGCAGCCTACTGGCACGTAGCGGGCGTGGCGATACACTTCGCCAGGCGGTTCTGCTGGGCAATCACATCAGCCTGCCCCTTCAGCGCGGCTGCACGATCGGCCGCACTTTCCGGCTTCGCGGCGTTCAGCGCCGACGTCCCAACCTCTATGGCGCTGGCCGTGCCGCTGGTGGTCTTGTAATCGATCGACTTGACTGCGCCGGAACTGGAGAGAGACAGGGAGAATGTGGATCCCCCAAACAGGGCCGGCTTCGGCAACAGGACCGTATAGTAGTCATTCGGCCCGCCCGGGCGCGGAATCGCGAGGGCGCTATCGTAGACCGGCTTGCCGGAATGGCTGTCCATGATCTTTAATTCGCCGTTGTAGACCTCGCGCAACTTCAACGGGATGTAGGCGCCGCTCTGAATGCTGGCATCGCCGAATTTGACCCGCGTGTCACCGGTTGTGGTTACTGAGGCCCGGAAGACCGGCATGCGCTCGAGCCCGGGCTGGTTGCGCAGTTCGGCGTCGAGCGGCCCGAAGTACGACCGGGCTTCCAGCGTGACGGGAGTCGGATCCGCCGGAATCGTGCTCGAAAAGTCGAGGTTGGCATCGTAGATGACCGCCATGGGCTGCTTGAGAAGCGTGTCGCAGACTGCAAGCGGTTTGAGGGTGCCCTTGCCGCCTCCCACCGCGGCGATATCGACGCCGAGCGAAACGAGATCCTTCAGGATCGTGCCACCCTCGCCCGTCGAGGTGCTGTTGATCGCGGTCAGCTGCCCGTCGTCGGTGAACTGCGGGCTGAAGTCAACGTCGGCCAACGCACTGTGCGGGAGGTCGACCGTCCACGTCACCCGCCTGTCGGCCGTATAGGTCGGCGTCACCACCGGGGCAATCTGGTAGACGGCGTCGGTCTTCCCTGCGTTGCATGACACGGTCACCGTGACAGAGATGGCAACTTGCAGGACCGGCGGGTGATAGCTGAATGTGGCATCAGGGGCCGAGGCACACCCGCTCAAGGCCATGAGGCCTGCCAGAATCGGTAGTATGGCTCTTTTCATTATTCCCTCCGTCCATCGCCCGGGGATGCAGCCGAAATCTCGATAACGGCTTGTCCAAATTTGGCAGGCCCTATTGTTATAGATGTCTTTTCGGGCTTTACAAACCGGATGATGTCGGGAGTGATACTAGTCGGACGGTCTGACGCTTGGGGGCATTAGACCGTGTGGAAGGACGGCGTCCTCCCGCCATGGCGCTCGTGCATCTAGTTCCTGAGCAATGACGCTTGTTTTCGACGTCGGCAAACCAGATCTGCTCAGTAAAATTCCTGGCGATTCGGTCGGGATTAGCTTGCTAACTCGGTCATGAACGGCCACTCGGCGTAACCGCTCACATCGTCGACCACTCATGCAGAGTCATCGCGAGGTCAACCACATCCGACAGTACATCATGAAGAATCTATACGCATTTTGCGCTGTCGTCTTTGCATCAACGTTATCGTGCGCGCAGCCGCACCACTCGTCTTTGCGGTATTTTCCGGGACCACGTCTTCTGTACCGTTGGAATGTGCCACATACCGATGACCCGAGCTTCTCGAAGCCATTTCCATAAATGAACCTTTCACTAGCATTTCAACGCTCGCCTCTAGGGCATTGACGACAGAAGACCAGTTATCGCCTATACACCCAACAGCCTTGACGTAGATCGGTTGGCATTAAAATTTGTATCTGCTCGTTTTTTACGGTCCGCCGACGTTCTCGCGAGTTCGTTTCACAGTTGGTCAGTCTGGGTCATATTGTACAGCCCCGGTCTTAACAGACCGTGCACCTCAACCGATTGCAATTGACCAATCGTTAAAGTCCCATTCGGCGCCTCTGGGCGTGAAGATAGTTGATCGTGTCAGAGTAGCTAAGCAGGGTTGCTCCGTCGCACGCAACCGAGTAAAACTTGTCCTCGATCGGGCAGTACAGAATGACCGTTCCACTCCGATACCTGCCCTTGGAAATGCACAGGCTCGACCGGCAGCAACGGGTCGATCGGCGACGCACGATGCGCGGAGGTTCACGGACGGGAGCCCAACAACCGGATCAATTCTTCGCGAACCGCGGAGACATCGAGCACGTGTTGCGCGCGGGTGGTGGCCACGTACAGAAGGCGCAATTCGTCGTCGTCCAGAACGAGTCGACCGTTTTCCAGCTTGAAGAGGAAATCGTTTGTGACCTTCACACGTTTCCATTGAAGGCCTTTCGCCCGGCGAACGGTCGAGATCACATAGTCCGCTTCAGTCTCTGCTGTGATTCGCTGGGCGAGCGAGCGCAGATAGTCGCTTCCGAGTTCATCCACGATTCGTACGACCGGTAGAAGATCGACGCCAGCGGCGCTGCGCGCAAAGGATTGTGCCTCCTTCCAGTTTTCGAACAGCGAAAATGCCGCTGGTCGGAATGCGCGACGTCCGGAGATTAGCGCATCAGCGCCGTCGGCGTACGCCACAATCTCAGCGGGACTCATGCGGATCGAGGGGCGATGCCCTGCCTCGATTCCGGCCGCGAGATGCCAGATCGCGGAGACGTTCTTTCGGCACAAGATGGCATCGACAGGCGGTGCAATGGCCGGGTCGTCAGAGATGATGGAGCCGATGCCGGGTTGCCCGCGCAATGGCGTGCGTTCGCCCAGTAGCTGGAGCAGCCTGCTGGCCAGTGTAGCGAACAGCGCGCCGAACCGGAACGACTCCGTCAGTGCAAGCTCCGGGGCGTCGATTTGCGACATCGCGTTGAGTGCACCGCGCCACTCGTAAATCTGCTGATAGGGGTCGCCCACATAGATGATCTGCGCGTGAGTTTGACGCGCCAGTATTTGCAGCATGACGCCGTCGCTGTCCTGCGCCTCGTCAAACAGTACGAAGTCCGAGTCAATGCGCGGATCCATCTGTGACCAGACCTTCAGGTATACGTCCGGCATGATCGCGCTGCGCCCGTTTCGTTCAGTGCTCTCCCTCCACATGCGAGAAACGGAGGGGAGCAGTCCGTCGCGAAGCCACTCTGCGGCGCCGGTGTCGATTTTTTCGTCGACGGGAATGTGAGCCGGCTCCGGTACAGGACTCGCGGAACGACAGAAGCGTCCAAGTCCGTCGGCGACCATACGCCCCAGGTCGAAGGGGGTCAACTCGAGAGCCTTGCCAGTGGCAGATGGCACCTCCACGGAGCTCAGGCCGTACCGCGCCGCAAGCTCATGCGGTGGCTCGGCGGGCAGGCTCACCCGCGAGGTCAAGGCGTGCGGTGTGGAGGCATACGCGAGCGAGTGGACAGTCCGCGCAACGACGTTATCCGGAAAGCCCCGCCGCGCATGCTCAGCGATTTCCCTGTTGAACGCGAGGTAGGTACCGCGCTGTGGAGCAAGCCGATGCGCGACGAGACGGAGCGTCGATGTTTTTCCCGCACCCGCGTAAGCCTTGATCTTGAGGTTGTCGCAGCTGCCGGCCGCATCTACGATGGCCTGTTGCTCTGGCGTGGGTCTGAACTGGGCAGGCATAGACTCGATTTGGGCCGAAAGACCATCAGTTTGCCCCGGTGCCCAGGAAATCGGTCGCCGGAAAGAAAAAAGCCTGCTGGCGTTGGTTGGCCGTGCGGCTCAGTGCGGCCAGAAGCTGTCATTGCGGCGTTCTTAGATAGGGACATTCGGACGTCGGCTCGATCAACGACACGGGACGCTCGCCGGACGGCCTGTGGCAATTTTCGCCTCATCGTCGAACAGGCGGGACCACTGAACCGCTCTCTGAGTGCCGACATCGCCAAGCGACACGGTGAGCGAATATCCCTTACCCAAAAGCGCCGACAACAATAACACTGACATCGTCCGTAACCGGTGCGGGCTGGTATCTTTGCGTCGCTACGCCGCCGCCAGACTATCGCGCTTCGCCCGTCGCGGAGAAGCGAGGCGTTGAATCCGGCGGAAAGGTTTGCGACAAGGAGTATGAGCTAGGCCGCAGGCTTTTTGCAGGTTACGACCATGGAGCGCTCATGGGTGTGTGCCCCAGAGAACCCCCCCGAACCTCCAGAGAATCCACCGCTGACCATTGACGCGTTTTCATCGCTTCGGTCGAGGACATCATAGCCGGTCGACTTGCAGAGATCGCCGGCCGCCTGAAGGCATTTGTCCCAGCCTCGTGCGAGCCCGCTGCAGTTGAGCGTGTAGGCCTTCCGGCCGTCAGAGGAATAACTCTCGTGCACGGTAGCGCACCCCGATATTGCGGCTACAACCATTAGGAATATAAAGGTACGTTTCATAGATGCGCCGTTCTTTGCATTCGTAGAGCAATTTCGCTGGACTCGCGGGATAACACAGCGGTGATTTTTCCGTTCGAGGTCTTTTTTCAGCTTCCCACATCCGCACGATATTTAATTCATGGAAAAGAGGCGTCTCTTCTGCCCAGTTCGCTTGAAGGCGTTCCGTCGCCGTAGTCGTGGCTTGCCTGCCGTAAGGCCGTCGGTCATTAGGTGACTCTGGGGTGTCCACTTAACCGGAGTTGAGCGGTTTCAACCGCCACCACTCACGTAGCCGAGTGAGGCTGTTCTACCGGATCGTGGAGCTTGCTGTCGCCCATGAACCGGTCCGTTACCAGGACCTTGTTATGCACCAGCGCCCAATGGCTGGTCCTCCAAAGCCGCCGCGGCAACGCGGACATCCACCCAGCTTGGAGCGACCTTCGCCGAGCCGCCCGTGGAGGCAAATCGCCAACTCCGGTTAAATGGACACCCCAGAGGCGACTTTACCAGTACCCCGAGCGGAGGCCGTTTGAGCGGCGGCTCCGCCTCTGCGAGCAGCCTCTGAGGCCACGACGCCCGAAAGGCAGTTCGGGGTCGGCTTGAGCCAGTCAGATCCGGGCGGCGGCGAACGACCTCGTCGCCTAATCATCGGACCGGAGCCGGCCATGACCGGACATTCATCCGGTGCGTCGATAAAACATTGAGAAGGCGGCTCCGCATTGACTAACGGCCATTCAAGCGCTACGCCGAGGGTTGCTTCATCGGTCTGATGTGGAGCTTTATATCGTCGGTCTTGCAGAATCGCTCGAAGCCATACCCGGCGTGGGGTTGGCGTAAAACAAAGGTTGCAGAACTGTACGAAGCGATGGGCACAAAGCGTGCCGGGCTTGTGCCAAGAGGCGAACTACCAAGTGGCCCCGGCGAGCTTTGCTTCGCTTGAATGCTTCGGACATCTAGTTGCTTGCCCTATCGACCACGGGCAACCTAAACTGGAACGATGCCCAATACCTGAAATGTGGGCTTACCAAGATGAGACCGGGAAATTGAGCACAAACGAACAGTCATCAGGGAATAATACAGGCGCGAATGGCCCTGGCGGCGAGCCGAACGAGAACGATCGCAACCCGTTGCCTGCCTTAGCCTCCGACGTCATTGTGCTCACAATAGCTTTTTTAATTATCTTTGGGGCAGGACTTTTTCTTGAAGGCGTTGTTCATCTGCTCGTGTATTTGGCATGGATTCCTGATGGGAATCTTGCAGAATTGCTGGACAGCCCTACCTGGAAAAGATTCGTGGTCTTGGTCTTCGGATCATTCATGTTTTGGATCATGAACTGTGCGGCCGGCGCGCTTCTTATCGCGGACGTGATACTTCTCGCAGTGATAGGATATAGATTGTTTAGGCGAGCACTTAGAAGGTTCTAACATGATCTCAAGTCACCAGTTTGGTGTTTCGGCTCTGTCAGGCGCATGGGATCTCGCCGCGCCTTGGAGCAACGCTGCTTCGCAGCGCAGGGCGTCAAAGTTGCGTCTTCATCCCCAAGCGGCGCATCCGCCTCGGGAGCGCGCCCGCGATATGGTATCAACGGGCGCAACGCTGGCCGTCTACGCTGGCCACTTGTTCGGTCTGGCCGTGACTTTCCCTGTGATGCTGGCGGCCGTGATCGGAGTCGATCAATTATTGATTTACGTAATCAGTCGACTTGCTCCAACCGGCATGTCTTCTTTTCTGGCGAACATCACGAATTGGGGCACGATTGTTTTTGCAGCACTTTATTTCTTCGTGTTCCTTGTACTGCTCGTCATGTACACAGTGGAAATGTTGCGCTCGTTGAAATTACCGTCGTAAAGTTCCCAAACAATTTGAGTGTCCGTGACCGGCCGCTCTGCATTCGACACAAGTCATTGCCGCCGCGCAAGCTCGAGCGGCAGCTGAGGGTCGGTAGCGGGCCGCTCGAGATGGAGCAGAATTGCCGGGACTACGCGCGGGACATCGCAGACAGCTTCCAGGGAAGGATGTAGACACTTCAGAGCCGCCACCACCGCGTGGGAACGTCGGATGAACAGGCCGCCCACGCCATGACCAAACCGAGCGTGCTGTGTCGCTCAGGCGGTCGAAGCGCCAAAGCAGCCGCCGCACGAACGCGCCCGGCCCAATCGCAAGCGCCCGGCGCTCACTGCCACCTCAGCACCGCAGTCGCACCGGCAAGTCCACAATCCATCGCCCTCGTACCGCTTCGTTGTCAATTGGCCGAAAACCTCGCCGCTCTTCAGCGCAGGTGAGCCCGGTCGCGACCGCCACACACGACGCTGCTCACGGCAGCCGCAATCATGCACTTCACTGCCCTCCACCTTCATCAGCGCGGCAGTCACATGGCGGCCGCACCGGCATCGCCAGAGCCACACCTCCGCGCCGCAATATTGAAGCGCGACGAGATCTCCGAAGGAGCGACCAGCGACATCGCGACTTGGCGGAAAGGGCCATTGAGGATGCAAAGGGCGGTGGATGCGTTTGTTCACGAGAGGTAAATGGGGTGCAGAGTCCTGCTCTCAAGTGTAACTGTGCCCTTGGTTTGGAGCGGCTCGGCAAGGCAATGACCGAGCCTCCCGGTGCCACAGGCTGTAGCCGGCCAACTACCGCCATTCGAGGGCGATTGTTGGCGGCCGCTCGAACGTCTCCTCTACCTTCGAATGCTGTCCATTGCCCTGTGACGAGCGAAGAGCGGTGAAGAGTCAAACGCAGTTCATACCAATGCAGTCCCGCGGGCGCCCGATAGTCTTCGCGATCAAGCGCGTTGTTGAAAACCACTCTGTATTTGGAACTTGCCATGGCGTGGCCGGACGGGTGCCCTCACTTAGGTATTAGTCATACCCGCGGGCGTACGGCTCGACCGCTTACCGCTATACGAGGGTGTCGTGCGACTCACTGCCGCCGACTCGCAGCGCCTGAGGCGTTAGCCGAAATAGGGATAACTCGCCCCATTCCCCCACTGCTAAAAGCGTCTGTTGCCAATCACGTCCAGACCACGCATTTCATGAGATGTCTTGGATATCTTGTTCCAGCTCTCTAGTAGCTCGCCTGATCCGGAAGGAAAACGTCGATCGCACTGTCGCGTCTGACAGCCCTTTCACGCTTTGTCCAAAATAGCTTTCCAAAATGCGTCGCATACTTGCCACAGACGTTGTATCGAAATTCGGTATGTATCCGCGCTCCGTCGGATCACGTCGTCGGCATTCAAAATAGACTCGGACGAAAGACCGCAGTTTTTTAGTTGTCGAAACGTTAAATCGCGCCATCAGGCTTTCAACTGTCTTGTCTAGTTTGTGAAGCTGCTCGACACTCGAATCATCAATCTGCGAAAAATAAAAGACCCATCCCTTCCTGGTGTTTTCGAAGATGCAACCAGTGATACGGAGATTGACTCGCCATAGCAATACGTTCTTCGCAAAAGTCAAATTTTGCCTCCTTAGTTTTTTGTTTTTTTGCTTTCGCTTGATCTCTTGACATCGGTATTTGTACGTTGTGAATGCGTCAGCCAGCGAACTTTCCAGTCTCTGGATAGACTGTTCTTTGACGCGCGCCTTACCATTTACAAAGAGGTAGCCGAGAAATGAAAACTCTTCCTCAATGGGACCGAAAACGGACTTCGAGCCAGGAAGCGAGATATCGTGAACTTTCAGGCTAAAATCGCCTTCTAGTGTGCGGCTCATCTCGGAAAACAAAGGTGCGGGATCGGATGCGCAAAGGGCAAATACGTCATCCACGTACCTGAAATATTTAACCTCTATCTTTTTTTCCATCCAAATATCGAACCGATGGAGAAAAATCTCCGCAAGAATGTTAGATATTGACAACCCTTGCGGCACACCCACTGGTTCGGCTCGTCTGCCTTTATCTGCTACAGCGACGGTAGGCGTCTCCAACGCACTGTCTAGCAGCGATATCACATTCGCACTTTTTATCCGCTTCTTTACAGTCTCCCGAAGAATCGCGTGTGAAATAGAAGGATAGAAATTTTGTACGTCGAGCTTGATGAAATAGTTATACTTTCCGGAAGCAACTTCACGCTTCAGATCATGAATTACAATTTGCGGTATTTTTAGTTCAAGCAGCCCTTCAAATCGAGCTTTCAAGATATCGCAGATAGCGCGAAGTGTAATTCTATCGCGAAACGTCGCAATAGAAATCACGCGGGGAAATCTGTTGGCTCCTTTTGATATTAGTTTTTCCTTGAATTGCGAGAAATGATAAGAACGATTCCCCGCCTTCCTTCTAATGAGAGCAATCTCCGCGTTTAAATTCTTCTCGAATGTTGACCGATTAATTCGGTCAATTCCGATTGCACTGGTCTTCGCTATATGCTCTTCATATATGTTTTTAAGATTCGAGCTTGCGAATATTGCTTTGTACGATTTTTCTGAAGGGCGCATATCACTTGAAAAAGATAGAATACGCGAAAAAGAACACAGGCGGCACAATGTACCCGCCAAGCCAGATAGCCCAACGCCTGGAAAAAAATAGAAACACGCTTGCGCACTCGCGTTTCGACAAAGGGCGACTTATGCCTCTCGCACCATATCGGCTCACTGCGTCATCTATCTCAAGGTGATTTTCGCTGCTTGCCAACGTCCGCGCGTACTCCCTCTCTACCACGTCATACGCAGCGTGTGCCTCTTGAACAGACGTCATCCACTCAATTCGATTTAAATCATCCAACAAAGTTTGAAGCTTCACGTAGACTGCCTTAAATTCCTCTGCACGACCCTTAAAATTTCGCGCACTGACGTATGGAGCAATTCCAAATAGCAAAACAGATATGACAATTAATGTCACATTAGCCGCATCGTCTGACAGACCGGCCGCATGAAATTTCAAGAGATAAATCGACAGTCCGATGCTATAAGCGGAAAAAAGTTGAAGCATTAGTTGCGCGTGAAGGTCATTCTGCAACAACCGTTTTTCAGATTGAATGCGAGCCTTTCGTGTAAACCAAATCCGGTTGTATAACGCTTCGCGCGCTTTTTGAAACGGGTCGACAGGGGGCGTGGGATTCGTTGTCATAGTTATTAGAGGTGAGGGTATGCGAAGATTTAAGGATAGTTTAACTCCCCCGCAGGGGACTGGCCGAAGCCCGCGACCCGAAGATCGCTCTTTAATAGGGTCACCTCAATGAGGTCCTAGACCGAAGCCTAGCGCATACCCTCGCGGCAAATATAAGGTATCTGAACACGCAAATCAATTTTCTGTCCCAGCGCCTCAAGCCGACTACGGCCTTTCGCGGGTGACCTCGTACACCAGCGAACGGCTATCGAAGCTGCCGGATTCATGCCCCGCGCAATTGATTTCGGTAGTGTGCTACGGGCGATGCCGGATTGCGCGCAGAGATTTAGCTGTTCATCATGTGTGCCTGCTCCTCGTCACCACGGAGATTGCGCGATGCCTTTTGTTCGTGTTCGCAAGCCGGATAACTTTGCACGTTGGGCGCAAATCGCCGCTGCTATATCCTCCGGGGGCGGCATACTCATTGCGGGCGTCAGTGTCGGTGTGGGCATCCACCAATTTTCGCAGACGCAACGTGAAGCAGAATTCGCTCGATTCGAGGAAGCGCAGAAGCTGCACGAGACGCAAGCAATCGAAGCACGACGCCCCTATCTCGAGCAAAAGCTCAAATGGTGTACTGAAGCCATTGAGAAAGCTGCTGCGATTGCCGCTGACGCCAACCAAGCTAAACCTGAAACGAAGACGCGTTTCTGGCAACTGTACTACGGCGTTATGGCAATGATCGAAAACAAAGAGCTTGAGAAGGCTATGGTCGCGTTCGGCAACGCGATGGACACAGGTCAAGTAAAGCAACTGCAAAAACTATCACTGCACATTTCCTACGCATGCCGTGATGAAATGGCGAAAGAGTGGTCACCGGCTTGGAGTCGGTAGCGCCGATGTCAGTGCACGGAATGTCAGAGTGGGTCGGTCCGCATTCGATCTTCGCAGAAGCTGGCGTTCCTGCTGCTCGGCCACGCCGATCTGCAAACGGCGGCTTAGGCCGGGATTTGACAATCTACTCGAACAAAGAAATGACCGTTGTACCTCGGAAGCGGCCATTCACGTAGGTCGATTCCAATGGCGTCTAAGGGTCGAACCCGGTCAGATGCCGCAGCCTTGGTTCGCCTGTCTACCTCTCCCTGATTCCAGATTTTTACGGCGATATATGACTGTCCTGAGCATAGCAGTCGCTATGGTTCCATCAGCCGGGTTCCCCGCTGATGCCCTTCCGTCTCAGGAGCCGTGATGCCCACCTACCCTTCCCCTTTTGAGTACCTGATCGTCTTCGCGGTTGTTTTCTCCGCCGGTGTTCTCACGTCCGTTGGCTTGCGCCAGTACATCAACAAGGTCCGACGAGAAGCGATCAGCCATGCATGACCCGCGCCTTTCCCACGAACCGTATGACCCGGACGAGCCGTACCTGGCCGGGCACGCAGATGAACCGTTCGAACAGTGCTTCGCGCCACCGCGCGACAGTTCAGCCGCGTCGTCCGGCCCTGTGCCACCCTGCCCGAAATGCCAGTCCACCCGTGTCGATGCGCGCAATCTGGCACGCAAGACGGGTGGCGCCATCGGCGCTATCGCCGGTACCACCAGCGGCATCGCGTTCGCCTTGTCCGGTGCAGAGACAGGCGCCACGGTCGGTCTGCTGGCCGGTCCTGCCGGCGCTGTCTGCGGCGCGATTGCGGGAGCCGTGATTGCCGGCCTGATCGGCGGTGCCGCAGGCTGCGCCACCGGCTCTGTCTTCGGCGAAATCGTTGATGAGAAGGTGCTCGACAATTTCCACTGTCACGCCTGCGACCACACCTTCAGCCGCAGCAAACCATCTGCCTGACCAGTAGTTCTTTCCTTCCGCAGTTCCCCCCTTCATTCATTTCATTCGCATCTGCCTGGCCGCGTGCCGGGCTTTATGCCGTTTACAGGAGATTCACATGCATCTCGTTCAATCGATGGCCTATGTCAATGAAGTTCCCTGGCACGGCCTTGGCAACCAGCTCGCCCCAAACCAACCGCTGGAAGTATGGGCCAGGGCTTCTGGCATGGACTGGAAGATTGAGGAATCCGAAGTCCGATTTGTTGCGGGCACTTCGGGCCTTGGCTCCATCCACGCTTTCCCCGAACAGAAGGTCTTATACCGCTCGGACACCAAAGCGCCGTTGTCGGTCGTCTCCAGCCGCTATCAGGTCGTTCAGCCTGCCGAGATCCTGGACTTTTACAAAGACCTCACAGAGGTGTCGGGGTTCGAACTCGAAACCGCCGGTGTGCTCAAGGACGGCAAGAAGCTGTGGGCGCTCGCCCGCACCGGTCAGAGCGCCACGCTCAGGGGAAAGGACCAGGTGAATGGCTATCTGCTGCTCGCCACCGCCTGCGACGGCAGCCTGGCGACCGTCGCGCAGTTTACGAGTGTACGGGTTGTCTGCCACAACACGCTCTCCATTGCACTCGCGAACGACAGTACCGGCGCAGTCAAGGTGCCGCATCGCAGTCAGTTCGACGCACAGGCAGTGAAGCGCCAGCTCGGCATCGCAGTTTCTTCCTGGGATGGTTTTATGGTTCGCATGAAGGCACTCGCGGAACGCAAGGTCAGTGACTCGTCGGCCGAAGCGTTCTTCCGGCGCGTCCTCACGTATCCGGCTGCCGGGCCGAACATGCCGACACCGGCCACCAACGACAGTGCGATCAAGGCTGTACAGGCGCTCTACGCCGGTCGTGGCAAGGGCGCCACCCTGCCCTCTGCATCTGGTACGGCCTGGGGTCTGGTGAATTCAATCACGGAGTTCGTCGATCACCAGCGCCGGGCACGCAGCGACGATCACCGGCGCGACGCAGCGTGGTTCGGCGCAGGCGCCACACTAAAGCAGAAAGCGTGGGACGAGGCAATGAAGCTCGTCGCATGAGTGTCCCACCGTTACGGCATACGTGCCCGGTTGAGCTTCGGCTCACCGGGCTTTTTCATTTCTGGAGGCGTTCATGTCTCAACCTGAAACCGCTGGACCTGGCAGGAACCGTCCGGCATTGCGGCTTGTTGAAACGAAGGATCTTGCGCGAGAGGACTGGCTGAAGCTCAGAAAAAATGGGATCGGTGGCTCCGATGCGGCCGCTGCGGTCGGGCTCAATCCGTATGTCAGCCAGTTGGAATTGTGGCTCGACAAGACCGGGCGTGACGCCGGGCTGGCGAAGCCAGACCCGCACGACACCACGGAGCCCGTCTACTGGGGCACGCTGCTTGAGCCGATCGTCGCTGCGGCCTACACGCAGCAGACGGGGCGTCGTGTGCGCAAGGTCAATGCGGTACTCCAGCATCCGACGATCCCCTTCCTGATCGCCAACGTCGATCGCGAAATCGTCGGTAATCGTGACGTGCAGTTACTCGAGTGCAAGACGGCGGGCGAATTCGGTGCGCGTCTGTGGCGTGACGGTGTGCCGGAGTACGTGCAGCTCCAAGTGCAGCACCAGCTCGCGGTTACGGGCAAGCAGGCAGCCGATGTCGCTGTGCTCCTGTGCGGGCAGAAGCTCGAAGTGCATCGCATTGAGCGTGACGAAGGACTCATTGCTCGGCTGATCCAGCTCGAAGCGCAGTTCTGGGAATACGTGACGAGTGACACCCCGCCACCTGCAGACGGAAGCGAATCTGCCGACCGGGCGTTACGGCACCTGTATCCGAGCAATGCCGGCACGGTGGATTTTACTGACGACCGTCGCCTGTCCACGACCTTCGCCGATCTGGTCGCCGTTCGGGCCGAAATCGAGATGCGCGAACAGCAGGAAGCGTTGCTTAAACAGACCATCCAGCAAGCGATGGGCGACGCGTCTCGCGCCGTGTTCGAGACCGGCGAAGTCTCCTTCAAACGCAGCAAGGACTCGGACGGCGTCGATCTGAAACGGCTGCTGGCCGATCACCCCGAACTCGAATCGCAGTACGGCGTCACGAAACCCGGCTCCCGGCGGTTTCTAATTTCTACCTGACTCACCGGCTGTTTCCTTTTCAAATCCCTCTACATCTACATTTACAGGAGCAAGATCATGCTGAGAGGCCTGGCGATTACCCCGCCCGTCATTGGGCGCATTTCCATTGGACGTGTAGTTGAAAAGAACGGTAAACGTCTGCCAGAGCGAGACGACCAGTTTACTCTGACGAGCCAGATTCAGAACCGAGACGGCTGGGTACTACACCCCCTCAACGAGGAATTGAGAAAAGCCAATACGGGCAAGCTGCGTGCGATCCCGATCAGGTTCATGTTCCGCGATCCCGATCTGAACCTGCGCGCCGAGTATTCGATGTTCGACCGCGACACCGGCAGACCGGTCTGCGTGGGCAACGGTGAAACGTGCAAACGGGCGGGTGACAACGGCATCGAAAGCCTGCCTTGTCCGTCGCCAGACGGCTGCGCGTTCGCTCAGGCAGGCGGCTGCAAGCCATACGGCCGGCTCAATGTCGTGATCGGGGATGAGGACGAACTGGGCAGTTTCATCCTGCGCACGACGTCCTACAACTCCATCCGCACACTCTCCGCGCGGCTGCAATACTTCAGTGCAGTGTCAGGTGGATTGCTCGCCTGTCTGCCACTCGAACTGAAGCTGCGCGGCAAGTCCACCACGCAGAGCTATCGAAGTCCCATTTTTTACGTTGACCTGGGCGTGCGGTCGGGCAGCACGCTGGAAGACGCGCTAACGCAGGCGCAGGAACTCGATGCGCGACGGCGGGCAGCCGGGTTCGATCAGACTGCGCTCGATGCGGCGGCGCGCGCAGGCTTCGCGAACGGTGCGTTCGAGGACAGTCCCGACGAGCGGGCGGCAGTCGCGGAAGAATTCTATCCCGATGCCGGGTCCGATCGTCAGGGTGCAACGGATGGCAGCGCGACCGATACATCCGCCCCAGCGCCCACGACGCTACGCGACAAGCTGGAGCGCAAGGCGGTGCTGCTCGGCGGAGCAGCGGCATGACGGTGCTGTCCCGCCCGGCGTTCGTGCTGGCAGTCGGCGCAACGTCCACCGCGCTCAGCCTGTCGGTTCTGGCAGGCTGGCAGCGTGGCGGCTCGCTGCCCGAACGGGTCGTGTGGGTCTCGGTCGGCGTCGTGCTGCTCATCAGCGCGCATCTGCTGCCCGCACTCATCCGGGAAGCGCCGTTCGTCGTGCGCAGCACGGGGAGCCTGCTTTGGGTCACGTGTCTGGCGACCGCCTGTTACGGGCATGCGCAGTTCTTCCTATTCGCCCAGCAGCATGCGGGAGAACGGCGGGCGTCGACCGTTACGGCTGTCGGCATCGCAGAGCCCGGTCGCAGTCTGACCGTGGTGATGTCGGAACGTGCGACGGTGACGCGTCAACTCGCCTTCGCGCGGGCGCAGCGTTGCGCGCGTGACTGTCCGGTACTGGAAGCGCGTCGCATGACGCTCGCGGCGAAACTCGATGCGCTCGATGGGGAGCGCGACGACATCCGGCGGAGTCAGGCGGAGAACGACTGGGTCACGGCGAAGCGTGACGCGTTACGGGCCGATCCGGTAACGCCGCGACTCGCGGCGTTACTCGGCACGACTACCGCACGGGTCGATCTCCTGTCGGGGCTCGCGTTCGCAGCGGTGCTGGAAGGCGTCGCCTGCCTGCTGTGGACGGTCGCGCTGCGGTCATCACCCCTGCCCGCTCAAGCGACCGTTGTGACTCCACCAGCCGTCGCGCCGCTGCCGGAACCAGTCGTTGACGTGCCTCGCGTGACCCAGCCAGCAGTAACGGCTGTCACACCCGATCATGCATTGCCGACCGTTAGTTGCGAAACCGTGAGTAACAGTCACGAGGCGCCGGACGATCCCCTCTCGCCGCTACCCGTCGCGGATGCTGCTGACGTTGACGTGACGCAGCTCGCCCGTGACATCGCGGCTGGTCGCGTGCGCGCGACGGTCGCCGATATTCGCCGCCATCTTGGTTGCTCGCAGGCGCGAGCCGTTGCGCTGCGCCGCCAGCTCGCCGAACGCAACGTGACGGCATAGGCGCCGGGCTTTCACCCGGCGTTCCGGCTTTTTCCGTTTCCCCTCACACGTCGCACGTCCAGTTCTGCCTGGAGGCACGCGCTCGTCCTTTATCTGGAGATATCCATGCACAAAACCTGTTTCATTTATCGCCCGCCGTGCCCTGGCCCCTTGCTGACAGGGATCGGTGTCGTGGCAGGCGTCACAGCGATCAGCATCGCCGCCACCCTGTGCTACGAGCAGTACCGCAAGCGCGAACTGGTGCGTTCGCTCGCATCGATGCCGGGTGCAGCGGACATCGTGCCGGCACTGCACGCCAACGCCGCAATGCTGCTCGCTGCGCTCGGACGACCCGTACGGCCGGCATTTCACGACAAGCCGTAACGCTTCACCCGCCTGCCTGCGCGCTGACGCTTGCCGTCGGCTCGCAGGCACTTCACCCGCATGCTTCCGGCTCGACCGGAGGCCGGTGTTCGCCCATATTCCGGAGATCATCATCATGAATCTGCCTTCAACTCACCACGCCGGCCCGCGCTTCAGGCCCGGCCGGATCTTCGCCACGCCCGCCGCGCTGGAAGCCATCGCCGACGCGCAGGTCCTGATCATCGATCTGCTGATTCGCCACATCCGGGGCGATTTTGGCGATCTCTCCGAGTCCGACCGCCAGCAGAACGAACTGTCGGTCGACGCAGGGCTGCGCATCCTGTCGAGCTACGTGCTGCCCAACCAGCAGACGGTCTGGGTCATTACTGAGTGGGACCGCTCCGCCACAACGTTTCTCTTGCCCGGCGACTACTGACATGCTGATCCAGAAATTTCATCCGGGGCTGCAACCCGGCCAGCAACTGGCGGTTGCCGGATCCGGCACGCCGCTCTTTAGCCGGCAGAGCCACTGGGACTGCTGCGGTGCCCTGCACTGCGTCGCGATGGCGCTTGCGCTGCTCGGCAGACTCGACGACCCGGTCGACATCCGTCGCAGCGATGCCGGTCCGGAAGCCAGCTTTTGGGATCGGGCATGGCCGCACTACCTGCACGGCCTCACGCTGACGGAACTGGCGAGCTTCGTCTGGGAACTGAACCTCGGCGTGCGGCCGGTTGCGGCAAGGGCTGGCCAGACGACCGTCCTACGGTTCTGCGAACAGGAGCTGTCCAGAGGCGCGCCGGTCATCGTCGGCTGGCGAAGCCTGCACCCGGTGCAGCGACGCGCCTCACTCGCGATCGGCGTCGAGGGACTGCGGCGCCAGCGCGCCTTTTCGCCGCACGCGCTGCTGATACTCGATCCGGCCGGAATGGAACCAGGGCTTGCTGCGTGCAACGCGCGGCTGGAATTTGGTAGGGACAGGCGTATTGCGTATGTCACCGCCACGGCAAAGCATCGGGTAGCGGTTGATGGCGCCGTGTCAATCCGCCTGCTGAAAGCCGGGTCGTAGCTACCGAAGCCGGCTGCGTTTGATTTCAGGCGGCGTCGCCGCGTTCGCGCGGCGCTCGCCGGTTGGCTTGAGCGACACGCCGCCCAGCGGCTCGAACAGCTCGGCCAGCGTCACGTTCAGCGAATAGCAGAGGTTGGCCAGCGTCTCGACGGACGGATTGGCGATGCCGCGTTCGATAGCAGAAATATAGGTCCGATCCACGTGCGCCTCGAAAGCCAGCGTTTCCTGCGATTTCTCGACTGCATGCCGGCATTGCTTGATGCGCTTGCCGAGCGCGATCGAGATCGGGGCTGGACGGGCGGAGGGGGAGCGCTGGGCAGTCATGCTGGGCAGGATGCCTGTCTGAAGACTGATTAACGACGCTGTAAACACTTCACGTGTTGTAGTGTTTACTATTCAGTTTTTGTATTCCAATCCGATATACAGGCAGGTGGCCATGTGGCTTGAGTCGGGCATTGCAGCCGGCCTTGTCGAGTAAACACTACAAATCGCAAATAGCCGGACGCCCGAAGCGGTGCGCCAGGACGGACCCACGGGTCTGCCCAGCCGGCCGCCAATGGCTCATCCGGCCTTCTCATCCAGAGGAAATGAATCCATGAAGACCAACCGCAACACGGGAATCGTACGCGTCGCCCTGGGCGTCGCCATAGCCGCCGCGCTTGCCGCATGTGGCCATAGTGCGCCATCCGCGAGCGACGCGAAGGCCGTTCTTGAGTCACGCATTGCCGGCTGTCCGTACCTCTCACTCACGGACTTCAGCAAGACCAACGGCATTCCGGGCGATGACCCGACCAGTTATCGCGTTGAAGTGTCGTACTCGATGAAGCTCGAGCCGACCGATGACCAGAAGGATCAGATCAGGCACATCGCTGAAGACAACCAGAAGATCCGCGCGCTGCAAGCTTCCTACAACGAAAAGCTGAGCGCTGTCCCCAACGATCCGGATGCCGGTCAGAAGATCCTGAACGACGAAGCAACGGAGATTGGCACCGTCCAGACCGACATGTCTCACTACCTGACGATCCCAGGCTTCTACCAGAAGGTCTTCCAGGAATGTCCGGATGTCCAGCGCCAGTTTGTCCGTTCTTTCGAGGATCAGAACGCGACGCTCCGGGAGTACACGGACACGGGCGCCACGCGCAGCTTCACCGAGACGATTTCGATGGCGAAGACCGACAACGGATGGCAGGCCGCGCGATAGCCGGCCGGCATCCCATCACATCGCCTGCTGCCTTCCCGCAGCAGGCGATCAACGAAGCCGTCCACGCGACGGCAATCACACGTAAAGGGAAACCAAGGAATGAAGAATAAATGCGATACGCGAATCGCAAGGCTCGTGCTGTGCGCTTCGATGGCCACCGTTTTGGCTGCCTGCGGCGGTGGGGGCAGCAGTGGACCGGCTCCAGGCTCGTCCAGCTCAAGCAGTAGCCCGACTACCACCGCTGCAAGCTCCATGAGCGGCACGGTAGCGATCGGCAATCCACTCACAGGGGCGCCGGTCACTGTGCTCGATGCCACGGGCAAGACCGCTAGTGCGACCTCCGGCACCAACGGCACCTACAACGTTTCGATCAGCGGTCTGACGGCGCCATTTGTGATTACCGCCACCGATCCGTCAGGCGCGTCCGGCACCCTGTATTCGGTCGTCGCTACTACGTCGACCAGCAACAGTGCGCCGGTGACGGCCAATGTGACGCCACTCACGACGGCGGTGGCGGCGCTGCTGACTGCCAGCGGCAACCCGCTCACGCTGACGCAAACCAGCGGGCTGTCTGCCGTCACGACATCGGCCGTGAAAGCGGCCGTGACTACTCTCGACACCGCGCTCGCGCCGATCCTGGCCGCGAACGGCCTGTCCGCTACATCGTTCGATCCACTCGGTGGAACCTTCACGCCGAACCAGACGGGTGCGGATGCCGTGATCGATTCCGTCGCCGTGACGCCCTCGACCAGCGGAACGGGTGTGCAGATCGCGAGCCTCGCTGATCCGAACACCGCGATCCAGTTGAACCAGAAAACCACGGTCTCGACTGCGCTCAGGAACCCGTCGCAACCGGCGAACTACCTGGCTAGCCTGCTCACGCAACTCGGCCAGTGCATGACAGCGATGCAGGCCAATGCGAATGCGACCAGCTCGGCCTGTTCGTCCGCCATCGACGCGAACTACCTGAACGACGGTAAAGGTACGGGTGTCGCGGGCTTTGCCAAACGCCATACGCTGTTCACGAAGGGCACGACGTTGCAGGGCGTGAAGACCGTTGCATTCCTGCCTGCGGGCACCCTCCCGGCCGTCAGTAATCCAGCCGCGCTCGTGTACTTCCTTGTCACCGACCCGAACGGCACACCGGACTTCGCGAGCGAAATCGTGCAGCAACTACCCAACGGTAGCTGGGACATCATCGGCAACCAGGAGCAATACAACATCTATATCGCGTCGTTCCTAGGCCGCATGCAATTCACCGATAGCACCGATGCCGGCAATGGACGCTATGAGTCGGGGCTGGACATACAGATTCCGACGAGCGTAACCGTCAACAGCACATCGACCAGCGTCGGCTCCGCTCTCGTGCAAGGTGCTGGCTTGCCGGCCAGCGGCATATACATGCTGGGCGGTAATGCGGGCTTCGGGCCGTATCTGATGTTCCCGCTGAAGTCTGTCGCCGTGCCGCCGGTCCTTCAGTCCACAAGTTCCCCGTCGTGGCCGGATGTCGGCATGAGCACGCAGTACAAGTGGTCCTGGGCATCGCTCGCCGGCGGAAGCAGTTCGTTCACGCCGACTACCCCGGATTACGCTTCGGCTACTGCGAACGTGTCGGGTATCCAGCAGTACGGCGCTTACACCGTTACCCTTTTCGACTACACAGGCAACCAGATCGGCACGCCGCAAACCGTGCTCAACATCGCGCCGAACCTTAATGCAGCAGCCGGCACGACCATCGCATGGCAGACGCTGGGCAGCGATGTAATCGCCAACCTGCTGACGCCGGGAGGATCGGGTACGACAACGGCCAGCTCAGGACAGGGTGCCTCAACGAAAGCGACGATCGACTGGACAGTGCCGTCAGTATCTGGAATCTATCCGAACTCGTGGGTTTCCCTCGATTCACAGGGTGCCGGCACGTACACGAGCGGTGTCGAAACATATCAGGCTCAGCCTTATGACGTCATGAATTGGGCGACACCGACGGTCAGCGGGACGACCTGGTCGTCTACCGTGTCCCGTTACGTCGATCAACTGACGGCAGCGCCCAATGCAGCAGTGGAATCGGCCGTTCAAGTGCAGCTCGGCTGGCAGGCTGACGGCGAGTATTACAGCAATACCTGGCAGTACAACAACTAACCGGTAGGCCGGACCGCGCCCTGTCCAGGCAGGTCGGTGATGGTCCCGTGAGTCAGGAAGCCCGTGATCGCTCACGGGCTTCTTTTTTTGTCTGCTCTGACGGTCCGCAGTTCAGGCAGGTCGCCTGGCGAAGCGTCCTCGTGACCCGCTGATAGAATCCAGCGCGGAGGGAATCGTTCCCTGGTCTGGGGTAGTTATGGATTACCGCGTTAGCTATGAACATAGCTTGAAGAACAAACCGGACGAGTTCATCGTCCACGTCCCGTCGCAGCTCGTCGACGACATACCGGCCAATGTACCGCGCGCATTGCTGTCCGAGTACATCACTGACCTGATCCTGAAGCGCTCCCCCCAGATCGGGAAGATCCGGCATCTACGGATTCTCTGAGGAGAGCAGGCCTGCTCAACGGACGCGGTTCGTCACTCAAACCAATACTTGCAGCATCGCCCAACAATCCTAGCTTACCGATGATCAACGTTCTGCCTCTCGCGCTCGCTATCTACTGGCTACTGGAATATGTGGTGAGACGCGCCAGCTACCCGGGTAAGATGGAGCCCGCTGGTTTTCGTCCAGAATGGATACCCGGAGGTGAATGGGCAATCATCGTAAGTCCTGGGTTCTGGCTCTCGCGCTGCCTAGCAAATCGCACCCGACCACTCCCCAAGCCGCAATCTACGTCAGCCCGGCGTATCCTGATCACGAAAAGCAATCTGTTGAATCTGGTGGTCAGCGCCCTGATCGCTAGCATAAGCCTGCTCGCTATGCTTTCAACACGCGGAGCATTGGCCTGGTCACTCATTGCTGATCTTGCCGCACTGCGTTACATCTCGCGGACGACCGAGATTGCCTACGCCTTTGGAAGAGATGTGCTTACGCCAACAGAGAACAAAAGCGGACTCGACAAACATGCACGGCTAGGACTGGCCCTTCGCAGCTACTGTGAACTGTTCCTGCTCGCGATTCCCGTCTACTTGCTCTGCTTTCCTAAGTATGCGACGCCCCTTAAGGCTTTGACGCTTTCACTGTGTGTCGGTACGCTGACCAACGTTGGTTACGGCTTGCCCGAAGATCACGGATTCCGTTCGCTGCTGATCTTTCCTCAAGTCATTGCAACACTCAGCCTGGTATTGCTAAGTCTCGCTTCCTACATTTCCCGGCCGGAGCCGGAGTCGGCTCCCGAAGCGGAAGCGGGACCAAAATGACCGTTTCGTTTTACGTCGATGAAAGCGGTCACAGTGGCGATCTCGTCAAGACCGGCAACACATACGATTTTCTTGACCAACCGTATTTCTCGCTGGCTTGCGTTGGCGTTGAAGACGAAGAACGTCTTGCCCTCCTGGTCAGCGAGCTAAAGGTCCGGCATCGGTTCGCACACACTCAGGCGTATGCAAATGCCCACCAGAATGCCCCCGGCGACAGTGTCAACAGTACTTCGACAAACTCAATGAAATCGAAGCCAGCGATCAGGACTACCAGGACGAGCACAAACAAACGATACCGCTGATCGTGGCGCTTAACCAGAGCCGCGCACCGGACGTCTTCCTGAACAAAGTGCAACACACCTGTCCCAACCTACCGAACAATGTGCTCAGCGACTTCTTCCGCCACAAGAGTGTTGTCAATCAGCTGACGGACGGCATGACCTAGGACTACACCGGTACCATCCCGATGACGAAGACAGACAACGGCTAGCAAATCGCTCGCTGACCCTGATCAACAGCGGGCATTGAAGGCTCAACCTGATAGGCGTCATGTAAGGCTCCGCCAACCACCGCGGAGCCTTCTTTTTTTCGTTGATGACAAGAGAACTTCGTAGCGCTACGAACAGACATCGTCGATGGCCGACGGCATGATAGATACTTGAAGCGAAACGGCAACTACGTCAACAAACACCGATAATCACCATGCTCACGATCAAAGGCGTAACTAGATACCTAGCTCTGCTGCAGCGGTAGTAACGATTTCACCGAGGCTATTAAGCCTGTGGCCGGTCGCGGTGCCGCCGCGCTCCTTTCCATCGACAAAGTGTCGCCGCCCGACCTATATCACGCTCGGAACCTATCGATCTCACTTTGCAATGAGGGATCAGGCCGAGGGAACTTAGACACCCACGAGAGCAGGTCGCTTTTCTCGGTTGCGGCGAGCACGCCAGAGTCGTTCAATCTGTTCATGGCACTCAGCATTGCTGCCTGCGTGATGCCCCTAGTCACGAGAGCAGTGTCCATGCTTAGGAGCACCTGCGCATCGCGTGATTCGGGATTGACCGCAATTGCCGCCGCAACGGCAACGTAGAATCCAGTTCGCCTGAAATCGGCTAGTGTTCGCTTATTGATTCTGCGATTGCGGAAGTAGCGCTCCATGTCCGAGAAAACTTCCCTTTTGGTCGACACGCGCGTTTCTTGGTCGGAAATCCATTCGCAGCACTCATACTTGGTCGCCATGTCTCGCAATAAATTGTGCTTTTCGCGAAATCGATACCAATGCTTGTGGATCTTTTCTTCCACTTCGGCGCAGAACGGATTCACCGCCGCCTTGATATTTTGGTCGCGCCGGTTCGCGTTGTAACGACCACCTGTCATCCCTAGGAGGTCGGTTGGCAGATGCATACTAACGTCTTCGGGGGTAAGGAAGAAACACCGGTCCGGCCCCAACGCGCCGCTGAACAGTCCCAACTCATAGACGACATTGTCCCGAGGCACATCGAGCAGCTTGCCGCGAATCTCAGCGGTGTCATCCTGGGAAAATACGAAGATCCCGAAGTCCGCGTTGCGGACCTGCTCCATTAGATCGTTGACTGTCGTTCCAGATAAGCCGAACACACCCCGTGTCCAGACCACCGGCTCGGCGACGCCTTGAAGGTTCGCATCTATCGCATTGGCTACCGCTTTACCCTCGGTTGATGAGCCGATAAACACCCTTGGTTTCATAATGCTCTCAAGTGAAGGAGACAAAAAGTCTTAGTCCACTTAGTATATTCGAACCGCAGTCGGCCAGACTTGCGTCTCGTTGCGGGACTGATCACTCCGCAGCCCGTCGACCTCTCGGCCTGTCGTCTAGCCTCTCAGGGGGTGACGGACGGCGGTGGGGCAAACTGAGATTTGTCCCACGAGGCACAACTGTAGGGCTATGGCGCTTTCGCTCGTTACCGCCTTTGCGTTCCCCAAAACCGGGACAGGACGATCGATCAAGATGTTTCTCGACGAGCGCCGAACACCGAATGAGGATTCCCATGCCAAAGCCACCCGTCGATGTCCGGAAATTGCTGCAGGCCACCGCATCGACCATGTGGGCCGCGTTTCAGCTCAGCGATGCGAGCGCGCGTCCCGACCATAAGGGCTTGCCGCGCGAGGCCGACGTTCGTGCATTCTTGCGCGACCGGCTGCCGCGCAAATTCGGTGTGGCCCGCGGGCATGTGATCCAGGCGGACCGTGCATCGCTCGAGTTCGACGTAATCGTCTATGACGCGCTGAACTGTCCCACCTGGGCCATGGACAGCTCCGGCGATCCTCGACTGCTGGTGCCGATCGAAGCCGTCGTCGGCGTTATCGAGGTGAAGTCCAAGCTGACCACGGATAAGCTCAGGCTTGCCTGCGCCAAACTCGCCGAGTTCGATGAACACCTGCAGGCAGCCGAAATTCAATTACCGCATCGGGCGTTCCGAGCTGTGTTTGCCTACAGTCTCGGTGGCGGCGACACGTTCAACGACTGGCGCTCGCCTGACATCTTCTTAACTCGCTACGCGGCAGAGGTCGCGTGCCAGCCTGATGCGCTGTTTGTGCTCGATTCTCACTTTTCACTGCTGATCAGCTCGCAGTCGGTGGGCAAAGCCTACGCGCTGCATTGGGGGGTATCGGTCGACGAGGTATGGGCGGGGGACAATCGAGAGCCCGAACTTGAGCAAGAGCGGCGAGACTTCTACCAAGATCAGCCCGAATACACACTCGACTACTTTGTATCACCCGCCACGAACGGACTGCTGCTGGCGTTTTTCACGTTCGTATTGGAGGAGGCGGAGCGCTACACGCCGCGTGCAGTCAGCTATGCCGATCGCTTTTACACCTGGGGCGGGCCGGGCCTTGGAGGACTGGTCACCTGGATCGAGCCCGGCGCCGATCTCGCGAAAGACTTACTCAAGTAGTAGCCGCGGTGGCGGACAGAGATCATAAGCGTGGTGGGCAGCCACAGTTTACAAGGGGCAATTTGATGGCGCTGTACGAGATGACCGGCGAAAGCCTCAAAGAAATCAGGCCTCAGACGTTCACGCAGCTCGGGATACTCGAGCGTCAGAACATCCAGAAAGCCATCCGTGCGCACATAGCCGCGATTACGCCAAACGTCAAAACGATGGTGCTTGCGGAAGAGTTCGGAGACTGGGTCGGGGCGAACAGGCGCATTGACCTGCTGTGCCTTGACGATCAGGCCCAGCTCGTAGTTGTAGAGCTCAAGCGTGACAACGATGGCCACATGGAGCTGCAGGCGCTGCGATACGCGGCAATGATCTCGACGATGCGATTCGAGCAAGCTGTTGCAGCGCACAGAAAATATCTCCAGTCGATCGGGTCGGACGAAGATGCGGAGCAGGTGATCCGAGAGTTCTTGGGTGTGGAAGAGGGCAACGTCGCCTTGTCAGATAAGGTGCGCATTATCCTAGCATCAGCCGACTTTTCGACCGAGCTGACGACTACCCGTCCTGTGGCTTAACAAACAACGGCTAGACATTCGCTGCGTGCAGATGCGACCGCACCAGGTTGCCGACCGAGTATTGCTCGACATACAGCAGGTCATACCTCTCCCGGAAGCAGAGCAGTATCAGGTTGCTGTTCGGGAAAAATCGCTCGAGCAGGAAGCCGCACGGGAGTCAGAACGAGATCTGACCCGCTACGATTTGACGATCGGCGATGACGCGTATCCAAATCTTCCAAAGCGCCGGCTCATTCATGCCATCGTCGGTGAGGCATTCAAGCAAGGCGTGCCGGTAAGCGCTATCGAGAGCTCTGTGCCGTGGAGGGGGAATCTCTTTCTGTCCGCCGATGGGGATCTCGACGAAACCGGCTTCGAGAACGCAATCGGAGGCGAACAAACACGCTACTTTACGGCCGATGACGAGCTGTTTCATGTAGACGGCAAGACTTATGCGCTCTCGAACCAGTGGGGGCCGCGTACCTTGCTCGCCGTTGACGCCATCCTCAGTCACATGCCGCGCGCCGACATGATTCAGTACGACGCCACCAGTGGCGTGGCTGATGAAGTGACTTATGGTACGCATGTCATCCGTCGCCGCGATACCGGCACGATCGAGGTAGAGCAAGATGGCGTGCTCCAGTTGCCGGCCAAGCCCGCCCTGCGAGAACTTGCCGCGAAACTGGGCGTTTCGTTACAGAACGGCAGCGGGAAACCTCTCAACTCGCGTGCGCTCGGCGCAGGCGTGATCAATGCGATTCGCGCCCTCTAATAGTTTCCGGGTCTCATGCGGATACGGCATGAGAACCAATCGGGGCGAACAATGCGGATGCGTCACCGGCACGACCAGTCCGGTAACGCATACATTCGCCCGCGCCACGAGCTGCAAACTCAAGCCCGTGAAAGCGTGCGATTCCGACAAGAAGTTGATGCAAGCGTTCGACGCTCGCAATCATTGACACGTCTTGCGCAAGCGAGAAGAGCCGGGTGTTTGGCTCTTTTTTTGCCATCGCACCCGATTTCAAGCTGCTGACAGGCTTGCTTCAATCGGGAAGGGATAGGGCACGCCCGACTTACGCAAGCAGCTTGCAGAGACTCCTGCAGCGCTTACAGGGCTGCGCTACGGCATCTCCATCATCTGCTTGCTCTACGCCAAGAGACTGATCAACGCCATCGCTTTTCACATCATCAACACCAACGTCACGAGGACGCCCAGCCTGCATCTATCCAGGGATGTCGTTGTTTGAAAGGCTGACCGTCCTCGTGGGTCGGCATGTGTCGTCCCGCGTGGAGCAGCAAACGGCCGATTCTGTTTGAAAAAGTCGTTGTAGATGCGGAATGTTGAGTATCCTGGAAGGCATCAACCGACGGGAGCGAATCGTCATGATGGGGCAACTGGATAAGTGGCCACTACTACCCGGCTATGTGTGGTAGGCAACGCTCACGTTAAAAGTGCTTGGCAGCGCCATTCTTCGATCCCGATTTCAGGGTGCCCATCGCCTATGATTGAATCGTCGATCCTCGCGCGAGGCTACAAATGACTAACGCTTACGAAAAGCCTGCCGCTGTCTCGACATCGCGCAACGCGCCCGCTCGCATCAAGCGACGCGTATGTTACGTTGTGCTTGCGGATGTTGTCGCAAGCGGCTGCATGCTTTTCACCGCTGGATGTAAGTTTGACGTCTCGGCCCCGCCGCAGAAGGTCTCATCAACGCCGCCGACGCCTGTCCTGACGTCAACGGTGACGGTCCCACTCATCCTGAACGTCGGCGCCTTGCGCGATAAATTTGTGGCGAACCTTGAGGCCACGCCGCTCGTGCAGGGGACGTCGCCAGATCTGAACGCTAGGCTCTTGGCCGACGACAAAACAATCTTTCAGCAGCCAAACAAGGTCGTCGACGTTGCAGCGAAGGAGGCCTCGTGTGCCGTGGTAGATGTCGCAAAGCCGATTACGGTGTCGGTCAAAGTGGGCACAGAGACAGTCAGCTGCGCGCTCAGCCCTTGGAAGTGGGGAAACTGCGTTCGCGATGTATTCCAGAACCAGACGAAGATGATCATCGAACAGGTCAAACAATGCACGGCCGCGCAGGCAGAAGTCAGCCACATTGCTTATACAACGATCGAGCAGCTCACGCCCAAGGTCTTTGATACAACCGTACGCCTTAACTACTCCGTAAACCTTAATTCGCTCACCATGGAGGTCAACGGATCCCAACTAAAGGCCACAGCAAGCCTGAGCGCGCCCGTGTCCGTGGATATCCAACAGAACCTGCTGGTCGGGAGCATAACCGTCAAAGGTGCGCTAACCTGCACGTCCAACATCGACGCTGCCACCGTAATCAACGTATCGATGGTGCAAACGGACGGCGTGATCGGAGCCCAGGCAGACGCATCGGCGCTCGACCTGGACGTCAAAAAGCTGTGCATTCCAGACGCCGTGCAGCTCGTCGACGCGTGGAGCTTCACCAGTCTGGACTCTGCCGCTGCAACGCGGCTCGTGAAGGTCGCCGTGCAAAAGGCGCTCCTGTCTGCATTGAACGACGCCGTCACAAAAAAGGCGTCCGGCTTTCCACTCAACGATAACCTGTCGAAGGAGGTGGCGAAGGTACAGGGTGTCTATCCGATCGTCACCGACGCCTGGCTCGCAGTTGAGCCTAAACACGTGGCACTCTCCCAGATACAAGGTCAGGTGATCAACGGGTCGCAATCGCTTTCGCTGACCGCATCAATGGACGCGAACCTGAGCGTCGACTACGGCGCGAAACCCACCTTGCCGGCCGCAGGCACGATTCCGGTCACGCTCGGTACACCTGCAACGGCCGTTCACCTGCGACCTCGCGGCGTGCTGTCGCTGTCTAAAATGGCAAGTCTCGCCTTGAGCGCTGCGCGCCAGGAGGCGGGTGACAAGCTTGCCAAGGCGGGCTTCGAGATTGCCAACATCAACGTGTATCAAAGCAACGATCTGCTCGTGTTCGCCGTCGGCATCAACAGCAAGAGCGTTTTCGACCCGTCCGGGACGCTGTACCTGAGCGGCAAGCCTGTCTACGATCCGGCGGCAGGCTCCATCGTCATCGAGAACTTCGATTTCACGGTCGAGAGCCGCAACTGGCTCGCGGACCATGCCGCTGCGGTACTCCAGTCGAAGGCGACGGAGGCCATCGCAAAGAAACTGGTGTTCAAAGTCGACGACCGGCTGAACAAGGTAGCGAAGCAGTTCGCCTCCTTTACGTTTCCGGTGGGCAACGGACAGCTGAGCGGAACCACCACGGCGGCCAGACTCGGAAATGTCTGGGTGCAGGGGGACGCCCTGAACTTTGACCTCATCGTCGACGGACAGGCTCGACTCACTCTCTCGCTTTAACGGAGCGCGGCCATGAAGCAGGGCACCGCCAGCACGGTCTGGCTGACCGTTGGCTTGGCGCTTTTCTACTTTCTCTTCAATGCAGTCGCCGGCGCGCAAGGGTGGCCGTTCAATCTGCCCGGCATCAAATTCGAGGGCTTCGACCACTACGCGATCGCACTCGTTGCAACGCCTATCGGACTCGCGGTATTGAGCGTGCTTCTCTGGATAGGCGCTGGATACGCCCGCCGGTCGGACAGCAAATCCCTCAAACAGCGGCTACCCGTTCCTTTCAAGCTGGGCGATCCGGACAGCGCCTTTCTGCACGCAGCGCAACTCGGCGCATTTGTAGCGTTCCCGGCGATCGCGCTGGTCAGCCTGTACATCAAGTATCTCGGTGGGCAGTTCTGCCGTCATGCGCAGACAGGCGGCACGGGATGCGGCGCTGCAGGCTATATCACGGCGGGAGTGAACTGGCAGCACTTCGCATACGTACCGTTTGGCATGGCGTCCAAGGCAGACGAGTTCATCTATCAAGGCAAGGCGACTTACTGGCCTTTCTGGGAGGCGATCGGGATTACCGCGATGTGGCTGCTGTTCGTTGTCGCGTTAGCGTGGTTCCTGATTGCCGTCTTTCGGTCCCCGGCAACCAGATGAACCGCACTTTGGGCGGACCGATGCAAAGAGAGCAACGCTCAAACAACACCGAAGGAGCCGGGACATGTGCCATTCTCCCAGCACGATATGTGTCGTCATTCGATAGCGGGTAGTTTGTGTGTTGGGGCTCCAGCCGATGCGCTCGACCTGAACCCCGGATTGGGACTCAACGCAGATGTAAAAGTCACCGCCGGACTGGACCCTGAAACCAAACAGCTGATCGAAGATATGCCGGCCGACATCCGCCAGCAGACAATCGCGTTACTGGAAGCTGCCTTGTCACTGGCCGACAAGAGCGTGACGCTCTATCTCGACAAGGTAGATGTTTTTGTCATGCGCAAAATTAAGGGGCATTGGGTGCGCAGCGACTCCGTCGAAGACATTGGGCCTACGGGAGGCCCCCCCTGGCCGGTCTTTGGGACAATCAACGTTCGGATTCGCTCCGCTCTCTCCTCGAAAGCCGCCGTTACTTCGAGCGATACCACTTTGCGAGTCGATATCCACCATAACCCAGCGCCGCAGCTACAACAACAGGAGCGGCAGCGGTGATCACAATACCTGCGGTCATACCGCCGCCAACCACACCACCGATTGCCGCGAGGCCTGAGGTAATTCCCGCAGCGCTCAAGCCCGCGGTACCTGCAGCGGACACGGCGGCAACTGCACCACCCACACCAGCGGCTGCGCCGCCGACGCCGCCAACCACCGCGCCCGCAGTTTCAACGACAGCGTCGTTTTCCTTTACCGACATTTCCCATCTCCCAGAAATTAAACCGTAACGCTTGATTGCGTTGACGTGGCCGGCATCGCCGAGCCACGGACCATCATCAGCAAACCCTTTGCTAATGACCGTATACGGCGGAATTCGAAGAAACTTGAGACAGGCACAGCAGGCAGCCGATAGAGGAATGTTTATGCGGGCAGCCTTTTCACCGCTTTTCGCGGCCGTCCCGGACCACCCAGGCGTTTCTTGCGGACGATACCCATCGTCAGCAGCCTTGACTTCACCTTAGGCTTCACCCGCACACGCTGACCGTCCTTGGTGAAGTACCACTCCGCGTAGCGTGCAAGTTTGCCGACCTGAGCACGATTGTTTCCGTTGATCTGCCCCACCGCCCATCGACCTTTCTGCTCAAGCTCGTCCTTCTTCGGATTGATGTGGCAATTGTGAACGTATCCGCAGTCCTGCGTGATTTTCTTCCAGTAGCGTTCGATACGCTTGACCCAATATTTGATGTTCTGCACCTTCTGGCCGTCAAAGAAAAACAGGCAATGAAAGTGGAGCGGACCGTCGTCGGAGCGCTCGAGCTTCAAAATGTAGCCGGTCATATGCTCGAATAGATCCTTGTCTACGCCGTAGGGATTTTTGAAGAATCGATTACGATCATCCAATGCGGCTTTCACGTCGATTCGCGCGCCGTTCTCCGACAGCTTTGCTCGCTCAAGTTCGGCATCTCTCAACGCTGACCATGCACTCGCATCGCCCGTCTCCCATGTCGTACGCTCGAGCATTGCGTTCTCATTCGGCGCGACCGTCAGGTAACCCATGTCCACGCGTACCGCCAATGTTTTCGAGTAAGCGTGACCTAATTGCGTGACGTATTCTCGAATCGACTTTGCCTCATCCTTCAATACGGCTTTCCAGTCAGCCATGCGTTTCTTGACGTTACCAGCGATTGCCTCACGTCTCATGTATTCGACAAAATCATTGAATACCTCAGCCTCACAGAGCCCCGTTTCCAGCTCCCATCTCGCCCCCTGAAAAACACAGTGTCCGATTTTCGGATGGCTGTTAAAGCATTCGAAGAAGAGCTCAATATCTGGGCTGTACGATTGACCTTTCCAGTACAGATCCATGTATTGATGAAAGTATTTATAGAAGCTCGCGAGATGCGATGCTTCCGTTATGCGCGTTCGCTTGCCATTTCTCTCAACATTGAAAGGCATCAGTTTTGAATACAGGACTGCATTGGTGAACTTGATCAACCGCTTGAAGAGCCAACCGTAGTCACCTGTTTTCCAGTTTCGGTCTACCCTGGTTCTGTGGCCGATACATACACCTTCGTTCTGGGCGATCTGCTCGAACGTCTGATCGAGCATGTCCAGCTTCGCTACTTGTTTAGCATTTTCCATAGCTAGTCTTCTTTCACGTTAATTGATGTCAACTTCTCCCTGAAGATGAATAAGGTACGATTTCGATAGGAATTCATGATTTCAGGTTTTTGTCACTTCATGATCGTATATTTGCCAATCACAACCATGACAACCGTGATCTCGAATTTCTTTAATCATAGACAAGAAACCATGATAACCATAGCAACCATGATAACCACCATAAAGCCGATGATCTCACTGATTACCTAAATTGATTACCCTGCAAATGCGATAATTCTGCATCTACCAGATCAATAAATCGACCATTATCCACCTCATACTAATTAAGAGTTATCCCGACATTTTTTACCTGAAGGCATAAAAATAATTCGTCGACCAGCCACTCAATTCAGTGCGATGCACCCATGATCCGGCACATGCCAGGACGCACGGTGTGCATGTGCAAATGAGCTGGAGAGATCCTGCTGGACGGCTCGAAGAGGCGATGCAGAAAAAGGTGCGATTCAGATCGAAGCTCGCCGCAACCGCGACGGCACGAATTGGGTTACGTTCGGCCCATGTCAATCCACGAACCACAAAGCAAAGGAACCATGCCCGCCCACCCCGGGTTCGAGGACGGGCATGCACCCATGCACGCCGCTCATGCCTAATTTCCGGAAATGCGGTTCGGAAGTTCTGCCATGAGCGCATTCCACAATTGCTGCTGTTCGGGCGGAGTCAATTCATCTTCGTGTCTTCGGACCACCGAGTCGACGACGTCGGCATAGTAAATCCCAGCCTCGTTGTTGCTAGCCTGGTCTCCGCTATGCACAGGCGGAGGGCAACGCTTAAGCTCGCGATCAACCTCTTCCAGCGCATACCCGAGAATTTCAGCAAGCATGCCGCCTTGCGGCTGCGACTCTTGCCGCACGCCGCGGCAATCACCTACGCTCAGCCCAGGTTGCTCAACTTGCTCAACTTGCTCAACTTGTTCAACTTGTTCAACTTGTTCACGTTGCTCAGAGCCGTGAATAACGAAATCGTCCACGCCCGGCGAAAACGGCGCAGGATAATCGCGCCGGTCGGCAAACGCGCCATTTCCGCGCTCATTGCCCGCCGCACCATAGATCGGCTGGCCAGCCATAGGCGACGAGAGCCAGCCCTTCGAAAAATAACCGGGTGCAATGGGCTGAATCGATACGCCCATGTCCGCAATGCTGCGTGCGCCAGCCATACCGTTGCCACCATTTTGCAGCGGCAGCGACCACTGGTTTGACATCGCCGAACTCGCAACGCGCTGCTTCTGTGATGCGATGCGGAGTTGTTCGCGCGCACGGCGAAGCGTCGCTTGCGAAATTCCGGCCGCAGCAGCCATCGCTTCGACTTCTGTACCCGGACGAGGACCGTTCTCGAGCGTAGCCGTCAGGAAGTCGCACGCCGCCTGGACCTTGCCGCCGCCTGCGCCCGCGTCCGCCCCTTCTGCGAGGTTCAGAATGTCCATTGCCGAGCCAGGCAGCTGCTCACCCCATTCGACTCGGGAACTTTCAATTAGTCCATGCGTAGTTGGAATTTGCTCGCCAGTCGTGCGATACAGAAAGCCGCCGTCCTCGCGGCAGATATTCGCCTTGGCCTTCACCAGCACGCTCCACTCCCGGACCGACCCGTAACCACCGCTGTCGTCCTTGGCGACGAGCATCGCGACGCGAACAACCGCGCCCAGACCAACGCCACCGATAATCCTTTCAAGCGGATGCTTTTTCTTCGATGCCTTCACCACATGGGTCAACCCCAAAACAGCGCAGTTGGTACGTTCGGCCAGCCCGACCAGCGGCAGCAGACTCTTTCGCACCTTGTTGTTATTGCCTGGACTACCCGGCATCAGATCGGCGATCGAATCCACAATCACCAAAACAACATCGCGCAGTTCCCGGATCTTATCTTCCAGAAGCCGCAGATCACGAACCGGATCAAACGGACGAGCCATCCAGCCCTCTTCCGTCCGGCGCACTACATCGATATTGGCCAGGTTAGCGCCGGCCGCGACGAGACGCGGAATGATCGTGTCTTCGATGCCGTCTTCGGACGACCAGATCACCACGCGTCCGCGCGGACTGTGCGAGCCATCCGGCCAGAAGCCGCCCGTTGAAATCGTTGCCGCCATGGCAATCGCCATCGTGGTTTTACCCGTCGACGGCGGACCTGCCAAGATGTGCACCTTGGCCCAATAGATCCAGTCCTTCCAGATCACTTGGGGCGAGTGCATAGGAATGTTCTGCGCCGATTCGAGAATGACGCCGGTACCGTTGCTATTAAATCGATTAGCGGACATGGCCGCCCCCCTTGCTCTGGCTGGCGGCCGCGAGCGGGCCTTGCAGCCCGCGCCGCAACTTGAGTGCAGTTGCCTGCGAGCATCCGAGGTACTTCCGGATGCCCGCGACAGTAGCGTGCACCTTGCCTTCTGAGACGTCGCGCGTTAGCTGCATGAGCTGGGAGTCGACCTCGTCAAGTGGGGAGTGGGACGTTATACCGCTGTCGGTATCCACGGCCTTATCCGCCTCAACGTACTTACGCTCGACGCCGCTACTGGTAGCGACAACAAGGGCGGTCACGGCATCACCATCGCGACGATACGCGGGCATCACCAGGTACCAGCCAAAGACACCAATGCCGTCGAGCACGCACGCGTACACGAGGCCGAGGAGCAGGCTCACGCTCGTCTTGCCCAGTCCAGTCAGGTCTGCGAGTCGCACGATTACCGGATCGTCACGCATCGCGTCACGCAGCCGCAGCGTCCGATCGACCAGTACCACCTGACGATCTTCGGCCGCTTCGCGCCGTCGTGCCTCGTCAGCCTCGATCGCGAGCGCTTCGAGCGTCGCAGTAAGCGTGGTGCGGCGCAAATGCTCGCTGGTGCAATTGCCATCGCAGTGATGGCTGTCAATGAGAGCCAGTGTTTTGCGCGCGCTCGCCTGATCGTGGGCGATGGCCGTCAGGCTGCGCCCAGGCGTGCCAGCCACCGGTACACGCGCAGTGTCCAGCACGCTTTCAGCCCGCCGGGTGCCCGCATGCTGCTGCGCCAATTGGAAAAACGAAATCTGACTACTGAGCGTAACCACCAGACCCGCCGTGCACAGGACAGCCACCAGACCACGCACCGCGAACGACTGTCCACGGCTCAGCGCAGGCAACAGATGCAGGCCAGCGACCGTCACGACCGGAACAGCCGTGCAAGCCAAGCGTTCCGCCAGAGTGGCACCACGCTCCAGACCTGAAAGCGCCGCGATGTAGAGCGACGTCGCCGTTGCCGTGCCCGCCAAGGTAACCTTCGCGGCTTGCAGCAAATTGCGTTTCATCGGAGAGAACGACGCATGGCTGTCGCCTGCATCGCTGCCACGATCATCGGCGACTGATGCGCGATTGAAAATCGGTAGGATGCGCGCAGCCATTTAGATTGCCTCCCCGGGCAGGAACTTCTCGACGGCCTCTGCGTCCCACTCGTCGCCGTCGAAATACTGCTTCATACCGACATCATCGAGACTAACAGCGTCGCTTACTTCCACGCTGACGCCACGAACCAGATCGACACCGCTCACGACTGTACCCGCGGTCGGAAACATCCCATTTTGCGGATAGATTGGATTAATGCAGTTCTTATTCATTGCCTCTCCCGCTCTATTAATCATCGTTGCGGCTAGCTGCAATACGAGCCTCAATGTATTCCTCGACCTCCGCCAATACCCAGCCAACGCAGCCTGGACTAAGACGAATTGGGCGCGGGAACGTTTTGTCGAAATATTTGCTTTTCGGGTTCAGTTTGTTATAGATGCTGCTCTCCGAAATCGAGAGCTTTTGCTTGAGCGCACGAATGCGCAGGATCTCATGCATGGATTGGCGATTTATTGTCATCGAAAAACCTCCTTGTGGTTGTTTGGTTTCGATGACCGAAATTTATAGGGTGATGGTGGGCCAGAATAGGCGCCTGACCAGATGACGGTGTACGTCAACGCGTAGACCGGTAAGATTGATTTTGCAGGCTAGGGGGCCGCAGGCATACGCGCCTGACCGGCCTGACAGAAGCAGGCGGTGGCGTTTTTTGGAGATGTCGTTTGGCGGGGAACGTCCACGTCGAGGCTCGGCGGGAGCGACGGAAGCACAAGAGCCGATGCCTGTGCCAGTCATACGCCGGTCAGCGATATGCTGATGTCGGGGCCCACAACGCGGATCAGATTGTGGCCCTTCGGGGCCTAACACGGTCTGTCCGACGGTGACGGGCCGTGCCCTATGACGATTTTTTCGGCTTTTTGGGGAACAGCTCAGCAGCGTCGGGCATATTGTCGAGCCAGCCATAAACCGTGTTCAGTACTTCATGTTCCGATAGCGGGGTTGTTGAATCTTTGTTTTCAATCGAAAAAGCCCGCACCTTGTCTTTAATGGTTTTCGCAGCATGTAGCCGGGATTTCCATCCCTTCTCCTTGGGGCGCATTTCCCGGGCCAGTCGGTAGGCTACATCGATGGATGCCTCATACTTCTTTTTTGCGCTTGCCTTGCCAGCGTTACTCGCGCCGTTAATGCGCGTTGCCTGGATGGTGTCCTCGCGCAGTTTATAGATGGTCTGAATTGGTTGTATGACACCCGCCCAGTAGCAGGCATCCGACATATACGACCACGCCAGACCCAAGTCGTTATCGCGAGACGCTTTCAAAGACTGCGCGTAGTAAGCGCATGCGACCAGCATTGCGGCATATTCCGGATCCCCTATCGGTTGCGAGGCAGATTGAGTCTTGATTTCGTTATACAACCCCTCACCGCTGATCGAATCGTCCTCCAACATGGGGATCAATATTTCAGCCTCAAAACTTTCAACCGTTTTTTCCGGAATCGTATTTACAAAATGGCTTTCGAGAATCGCTATAACGCGCACGGCCATATTGTGAAAAGTTCGCTGCGGTTTATTTTCACCAGCAAAAGTATTCATTTTCCAAATTTACCGCTTCGGCTAAGGTTGTTGTCAGATTGCAATTAACGGCAAGCTTTGCACGGCAAACCGCGAAGTTACATGCAAAGCGCGCGTGCCGGACCAATTCTAAGAGAAAAACGTGACCTTATGCCTCTTGGGTTTGGGAGACGTCGCTGATGCTCGTCTGCGTACCTGTCACAAAGTTTGCCCATGCTTCCATCATGGGGCGCCGTTGCTCCATTAGGTCCGTGCGATGATAAGCCGCCTCGACCTTGTTCTGAACCGAATGGGCGAGGGCACGCTCGGCCAGGTCACGCGGATAGCCGCGTTCGCTGCACCAGTCACGGAAACTTGAACGATAACCGTGGGCCGTGGCAAAGCGGCCGGGTGTATCGCTCGGGGCTTCGACCCGGCGAAGAAAAGAGGTGAGAACCATGTCGGACAGTTCGACGCCGTCCCGCAATGAAGGAAACGCGAGGTCTTCGTGGAGACCTTGTTGCCCCTTCAGAATCTCCACCGCGCGTTTCGCCAGCGGAACCCGATGCGGCAGTTTGGCTTTCATCCGCTCCGCGGGGATCGTCCAAACGCCGGCAGTGAGGTCGACCTCCTGCCACACCAAGCCCCTGACTTCGCCGGACCGGCACGCCGTCAGAATCAGGAACTCCAGCATGGGGCGGGTGACGTCGTAGCGGTGCGCACCACGCAAATGTTTGCCGACGAAAGCCGGTATCACCCGCCACGGCATTGCGGGTTGGTGCTGTGTGCGCACAGCCTTGCCGGGTTGTTGCGGCAGCAGGAGGTCGACGACATCAACCGGGTTCGCGTTGCAATATCCGTGCGCCCAGCCCCATGCCATGACGGCTTGCATACGCTGTTTCACGCGTCCAGCCGTCTCGGCCTTTTCTAACCATATCGGCCGCAGCACGTCAGCAATGTGTCGCGGCTGGATAGCGTCTAGAGGCATCGATCCGACGATCGGAAATGCGTACTGCGTTAGCGTGTTGATCCATTGCTGGCCGTGCTTCGCGTTCTTCCAACCCGGCAGCAGTTCGGCATGTAGCGTTTCGGCGGCCCCCTTGAAAGTCGGCATTTTAGGCTTGATCGCCTCCGCTGCCTTGGCTTCCAATGGGTCGATACCACTTGCAATCTGTTCGCGCATGGCTGCCGCGAGCTTGCCAGCATCTGCGATACCCACTTCGGGGTAGCTGCCCAGCCCGGCATTGCGACGTTTGCGGCTAACAGGACTAACAAAACGTAATACCCACTTGCCATGCCCTTTGCTGCTTGACGGGTGGAGCGTGAGACCCGTTACCCCTCCATGGGGAAGTGCCGCGTCATCGGGTTTTAAGTTGCGCGCTTTCAGGTCGGTCAGTGTCGCCATACGTACGGCCTCGTTTTCGGTATGCCATTCAGTATGCCACTGACGCGTGGATATGGTTGGTTGATGTTGGGCTGCATTGGTGAGAAAATAAACGCAATGCATTGATTGTTATGTTATTTTTGTTTTTTGTTGGTCTGAATTACAGAGATTTGTGGCGGTCACCGCCTCCGCCAGACAATCAATGAATACGGGCCGATCGGCCCGTTTTTCATTTCTGGCCATCAAAGAATCCGCCCATCGGCGAATGCGCAACGTGTCGAACGGGTAAGCAACTGTAAATAAAGCCCGATTGCACCGAGGCTGCGTAATTTGCTGTCACAAGCCAGGCCGAACGAATGCTGCGCCCGGCTCCTCCAACTCATGAAGAGGGAGGAACCATGCTCAAGTTACTGTTAACGATAGGTTTCGCAGTGGGCCTTACCGGGTGTGTGGTTGCACCACCCTATGGCTACGCACCGGCATACGGATATGCGCCCGGCTACTATGCCGTCCCGAGCGTCAGCGTGGGGGTTGGCGTCGGCGGTTATTACGGCGGCCGCGGGAGGTGGTAATTTCTGGCCAAGCTCGTTCCTGGCCAAGGTCGTATCAGTCAATCTCTCGGCAGCACCCGCATTAAGGGGAACCCCTCCCTCAACATCTTGCTCCCATGGTCGATATCAAGACTATCTGTGCGTCAGCACGCCAGGGAGTTGCTCATGAAAGTCAGTACTTTAGCCTGTGCACTAATTTGGGTTGCCGCGAGCGCGGGCGCATCGTCCGCGCTTGCAGGCACGTCAACGGCGCTGTCCGACGACGATAGCGCAGCGGTATTCGGCTCGGCCAGGCTGTCGAATCTGCAGGACGTTGGCGGCAGCGCGAAAGTGGGCGCCTCCGCCGCTACCCTGGGCGCCAATACGCTGAGAGGCGCAAGCGGCAATATCGGCGTGAACGCCTCAGCCGGTGCGCTGAATGCTCAGTCCAACCAGATCATCCTCATCACCACACCGCAAGCAACGATCACATCACAACAGAATGTGCGTGCCGTCGCGCAAGTGACGGGCAGCACCTCCGCCAAACTCGGCGCCGGCTCACTGGCAGCGGTGAGCGGCAATGTCGGCGTGAATATCGCGTCCGGTGTGGGCAATGCCCAGTTCAACGGCCTCATCATTCACTGAAACTGAGTCGCAACGCCTCGACACCACAACGACTTAAACCAGCGCGGTCGCCTCGACCTCGACCTTCAACCCGTAATGCAGGTGTGGAACCGGCACGACGGCCCGCGCCGGCCGTGCCTCACCTGCCCAACGCGCGTAGATCTGATTGAAGCTCGCCCAGTGTTCGATATCGGCGATATAGACGCGTACCTGCACCAGTTGTGCAATGCTGCTGCCGGCACCCTCAAGCGCAGCCTGAACATTCGCCAACACCTGCTCGGCCTGGACCTCGAACGAGGCGTCAGCAAGCTTCTCGCCCTGTGCGTTGATCGGCAACTGTCCCGAGACGAAAACAAAACCATTCGCAATCGCAACATGACTGTAATGGCCACCCGGCTTTGCCAAACCAGCGGGATTGTCCATGTGCGGCAGATGCGGGTCGTGCTGGCTAACAGCCATGAATGCAACTCCAAAGTGGATGGCGCCTTCGCAGCGCGTGGCTATGCACAGGACGCTGCATGCCGCTCACCGCCCACGTCAGACGCGTCACACGCTAAGCGCATCCAGCTTCTCACGCGCATCGGCGCAACGGCGATTCAGGTCGCGATGCATCAACTGGCTGTCGAGCAGCGCCGATACATCAGACAAACCGTAATCAAAGCGCAAGACGTATTCGATGTCTGTGTAATCGTGATAGGCGCCGCTGTCTGCCAGCTTCTGCGCTTCAGCGAAGGCAGCATGTTGCCGTTCGCCATTCATCAAATCTCTGATCGCCATGATTGCCGCTCCGAGGAACAGTGACGCCATCATAGCAATGCAAATTGAAACGCACGGTCGCGCGCACGCAACACCTGGTGTTTTCCGTAGACACATTGTTCGCGCCGGATGAAGAAGCAAGCAGGCCGCGCGTTTCGGCTAAGGAACAATGATCCGCGTTTAGCGAAGAATGCCTGCTCGCGATGCCGTCAAACAGCAGCGACAGGTACCTTCATCCCGTGCCATTTGACTACCAGAATCCGCCCGACGTAACACAGCACGCCCGCGACGCCCACGACGATGCCCATGCCCTTGGGCGAGCCGTCTTGCCAGAGTCCGACCGCGAGGCTCGCCAACGCGCCGAGCGCCAACTGCACCGCGCCGAACACGGCGGCCGCGGCGCCGGCATTCAACGGATACCGATGCATAAGATCGGTCGTGCAGTTAGCGGACAACAACCCCACCACGCCGACCACGAAGAACAAACCGAAAACGATCGACCACAACCCGCCCCACCCCGTCAGCGAGACGAGACAAACGAACAGGGACGCGATGCAACTCACAGTCGCGGCGAACGAAATGATCGGCAGTGAACCGAGCCGGCCGACGAGACGCGTATTCATCAAGTTGCCGAACATGATGCCGACGATATTCAGCGCGAACAGAAAGCCATAGTGCTGCGCCGATACATGGAAATATTCGATGTACACGAACGGCGTCGCGGTGATGTACGCAAACATCGACGCGAACGCCATCCCGCCGCACAGCATGTGCCCCCACGCGACCGGATCGCGCAGCAATTTGCCATAGGCGCCGAACGATTTCAGCAGCGCTGAATGCGCACGCTTTTCGGGCGGCCACGTTTCCGGCACCTTGAGGAAAGCGGTCACCGCGCACACCGTACCGAACAGCGTCAGCACGATAAAGACGACGCGCCAGCCGCCGAGCAACAGCAACTGTCCGCCGATCAGCGGCGCGAGCAACGGCCCGATCGACGTGACGATGGCGAGCATCGACAGCACCCGCGCGGCATCGGTCGGACCGTGCGCGTCGCGAGCGATCGCGCGGGCCAGCACCGAGGCCGCGCCCGCGCCGAGCGCCTGCACGAAGCGGAATATCACCAGCGATCCGATCGAAAACGACAGCGCACAGGCCACGCTTGCCAGCGCATACATGATGATGCCGCCGAGCAGCACGGGCCGGCGGCCATAGGTATCCGACAACGGACCATAGAGCAGCATGCCGATCGAAAAGCCGAACATGAAGCTGGTGAGCGTGGTTTGCGCGGCGCCGTTGCTGATGGCGAATGCCTGCGAGATAGTCGGCAGGCTCGGCAAATACATATCGATCGAAATCGGCCCGCACGCGGCAAGCGCACCGAGCAACAGAATCAGCCGGCCATCGGGCCGGCTTCGGGTGACGTGAGACATGGGAATCCAGATGAAGCGCAGCGCCCTCATCGGCAGCGACACGCGGTGAAACAGGGAAAGCAGCAGCTTGACGACCTCGATTGTACGCGACGGCTAAACCGTCCGAGGCGTCCGGGCCCGGATGGCCACGAGCCCTCCATGCCCCGCGACAAGCGCGCCGTCGATCGGTTAAGCTGCCGCCAGAACGCTTCGGGGCGTGACACAAACCTGTCCGCTACGCCTTCCACACTGCCCTGTTCCGACCTTGTCATGACTGCCTTCCTGTTGATCTGGAGCCCCAAGAAATGGCCGTGGCCCGAGTTGCCCGACGTGGCGAAACGGGTCGCCGCAGGCGTAGCGGTGGCTGATGTATGGGGTTGCGGATTTGCCCGCAGCATCCTGCCGGGCGACCGCGTGTTCCTGCACCGTGTCGCGCAGGAACCCAAGGGCATTTTCGGCTCGGGCTACGTGACGCGCGCGCCGTACGAAGTCCCCGACCCGGCGACGAAGCGCGGCTACCGCTTGTGCATCGACTTCGTCTACGACTGGGTGGTCGACGCACACGAGGGTGTCGTGATTCCACGCGAGATGTTGCGCACGCATCCGTTTTCGGTGCAAACGTGGGACGCGCAGAGTTCGGGCACCGTGATCAAGCCCATGGCGGAAGGCGCGCTGGAGAAGCGCTGGGCCGAGCTCACGGGCAAGCGCAAGCCGCCAAAGCTAAACACATCCGCCAGCTTGGGCATACCCAAAACCTCTTCACGCTGACTCCGGTACAATTTCTGTACTCATCCCAGCGCCGCGCCAGCCGCCTCCAGGCTACCCGCGCCGCTGCGCAACCCAATTTCCAGCCATCGCCATGTCCAATAATCAGACCCTCTTCGAACGCGCGCAGCGCACCATCCCCGGCGGCGTGAACTCGCCGGTCCGCGCCTTCCGTTCGGTAGGCGGCACGCCGCGCTTCATCGAACGCGCCGAAGGAGCGTACTTCTGGGACGCGGACGGCCAACGCTATATCGACTACATCGGCTCATGGGGCCCGATGATCCTCGGCCACGTCCATCCGGAAGTGCTGGAAGCCGTCCAGCGCGTGCTGGCTAACGGCTTCTCGTTCGGCGCGCCGACGGAATCCGAAATCGAAATCGCCGAAGAAATCTGCAAGCTGGTCCCGTCGATCGAACAGGTCCGCATGGTCTCGAGCGGCACTGAAGCGACCATGAGCGCGCTGCGTCTCGCGCGCGGCTTCACGAACCGCAGCCGCATCGTCAAGTTCGAAGGCTGCTATCACGGTCACGCGGACAGCCTGCTGGTCAAAGCCGGCTCGGGCCTGCTCACGTTCGGCAATCCGACTTCGGCGGGCGTGCCGGCCGATATCGCCAAGCACACCACGGTGCTCGAGTACAACAACGTCGCGGAACTCGAAGAAGCGTTCAAGGCGTTCGGCAACGAGATCGCCTCGGTGATCGTCGAGCCGGTGGCGGGCAACATGAACCTCGTGCGCGCCACGCCTGAATTCCTGCAAGCCTTGCGGCGCCTGTGCACCGAGTACGGTTCGGTACTGATTTTCGACGAAGTGATGTGCGGTTTCCGCGTCGCCCTGGGTGGCGCTCAAGAGGTCTACGGCATTACGCCGGACCTGACGTGCCTGGGGAAGGTGATTGGTGGCGGCATGCCGGCCGCGGCCTTCGGCGGCCGCCGCGACATCATGGCTCACCTCGCGCCGCTCGGCGGCGTCTACCAGGCGGGCACCTTGTCGGGCAATCCGATCGCAGTCGCCGCGGGCCTGAAGACGCTGCAACTAATTCAGGCGCCGGGTTTCTACGACACGCTCGCCGCCCGCACCACGCGTCTTGCGGAAGGTCTCGCGAATGTCGCGCGCGAAGCGAAGGTGCCGTTCGCGGCCGATTCGCTTGGCGGCATGTTCGGCCTCTACTTCACCGAGTCGATTCCGACCAGCTTTGCCGAAGTCACGAAGAGCGACGTGCCGCGCTTCAATGCGTTCTTCCACAAGATGCTCGACGCGGGCGTGTACTTCGCGCCGTCGGCCTATGAAGCGGGCTTCGTTTCGATCGCGCACGACGACGCGATCATCGACGCCACGATCGACGCCGCGCGCGGCGCGTTCACCTCGCTCGCGGCTTGAGGCCGGCGAGACACAGACCGAGACGCAGAAACCGCCGAAACCCAGGCCCAACACTACCTAGCCACCGCACCCGACCGGACACCGATGTTTTCGCAAACCGACTTCGTCCATATGGAACGCGCGCTCGCACTAGCCAGGCGCGGCATGTACACGACTGACCCGAATCCGCGCGTCGGTTGCGTGCTCGTCAAGAACGGCGAGGTGATCGGCGAAGGCTTCACGCAACCGGCCGGCCAGGATCATGCCGAAGTTCGCGCGTTGAAGGACGCGCGTTCGCGCGGCCATGATCTGCGCGGCGCCACGGCCTACGTGACGCTCGAACCGTGCAGCCATTTCGGCCGTACGCCGCCGTGCGCGAACGCGCTGATCGAAGCACAAGTCGAGCGCGTGGTCGCGGCCATGGAAGACCCGAATCCGCAAGTCTCCGGGCGTGGCCTCAAGATGCTGCGCGACGCCGGCATTGAAGTACGTTGCGGGCTGCTCGCCAACGAAGCGCACGAACTGAACATCGGCTTCGTGTCGCGCATGACGCGTGGCCGCCCATGGGTGCGCATGAAAGTGGCCGCCTCGCTGGATGGCCGCACCGGCTTGCCGTCGGGTGTCAGTCAATGGATTACCGGCGAAGCGGCGCGCGCCGATGGTCACGCGTGGCGCGCCCGCGCGTCGGCGATTCTGACGGGTATCGGCACCGTCCGGGAAGACGACCCCCGCATGACCGTGCGTGCCGTCGACACGCCGCGCCAGCCGCAACGCGTGCTGATCGACAGCCAGCTCGACGTGCCGCCTGACGCGCAGATTCTGGCCGGCGCACCCACGCTGATTTTCTGCGGCAATCTCGACGAGCGTCACACCGAGCGAGCCGCCGCACTGCGCGATCGCGGCGCGGAGATCGTGCAACTGGCGAACGCGTCCGGCAAGGTCGATTTGCCCGCCATGCTGAAAATACTCGGCGAGCGTAACGTCAACGAACTGCACGTCGAGGCGGGCTACAAGCTGAACGGTTCGTTGCTGCGCGAAGGCTGCGTCGACGAACTGCTGGTCTATCTTGCGCCCAGCCTGCTTGGCGTAGACTCGATGAGCATGTTCAATCTGAACGCGCCGGAGACGCTCGACGGCCGCACGCATCTGAACTTCCACGCAGTCGACCGGATCGGCGACGATCTGCGGATTCTTGCGCGCTTTGTGCCCCGCGCCGTGCCGGATCCGGCACCCGAAGCCGGGACCGAGCCCGCACCCCAACCAACTTCGAATTGATCAAGGACTAACACGATGTTTACAGGAATCGTCGCGGCGGTGGGCCGCATCGAATCAGTCAAACCCCTCGGCACAGATGGTGACGCGGGCGTGCGCCTGAACGTCGAAGCCGGCGGCCTCGAACTCGAAGACGTCCAGCTCGGCGACAGCATCACGATCCAGGGCGCCTGCATGACGGTCGTGGCAAAGACCGCGCATTCGTTCGAAGTCGACGTGTCGCGCGAAAGCCTGAACTGCACGGCGGGCCTGGGCGAGACCGGCGAGGTCAATCTCGAGAAGGCGCTGCGCGCGCATGACCGGCTCGGCGGCCATATCGTCTCAGGCCACGTGGACGGCCTCGGCACGGTCACGTATTTTGCGCCGGTCGGCGAATCGCACGAACTGCGCGTGCTGGCGCCGCGCGAGATCGGCCGCTATCTGGCTTATAAAGGCTCGATCACCGTCAACGGCGTGAGCCTGACCGTCAACTCGATTAAAGATCGCGACGATGGCTGTGAGTTTTCGATCAATCTGATTCCGCACACGGTTCAGGTGACGTCGCTCAAGAATTTGCGCGAGGGTTCGCCGGTCAATCTGGAGATCGATCTGATTGCGCGGTACGTGGAGCGGATGCTCAGCACGTCTGATAACGGCCATACCCCATTGAAGTAACTGGATTTTTCGCCAAACAACTGTCTGCCGTCGTCTCGTCAAATCCAGCCAGATCTACAGCATTGTGACGGTACATCGGTCAACGATCCATTGGCGGCGCGTGGTTGTCTGCGCGCTGCGCGCTGCGATTTACCAGATTGCTGGTCTGAGGCCGGTGGAGTAGGCGCGACGGGCACGGGTGATCACGGAGTCCAACGATAAACAACGATGCTGGTGCCGTTGTAGTTGTCCTTCGTGACCGCGTACTCCCCGCTCGATCGAAGGTACGATCTAAGACCGTACATCGAATCCATGTCATTGCCGACGTACACATTGCTTGGGTTGCTGTTGATGAACGTATTGTCCAAACTGCCCGTCGTCAGGTTGAAGGCATCGATATTGGGCACGGTGTGGACGTAGCCAACGAACAGGTAGTTGCCAGCAGCAGTGAGGGACTTCGGATTGGCGCTGGTGAGCGTGATAACCGGGTTCGGGTTGGTTGTGTTGCCGGCGAGCCACCCGTGGTAGACCTCTACGCGGGTTCCGATGCCGGTCCAGTCAGTGCTGCCCGTGATCCGCTGCCCGAGAATCATCGTGTCGCTTTCGGGCAGGTAGATGATGCGGCTCAGGTCACCGATCGATGCAGGAACCGGCACGGTTACGGGCGCTCCCCATGACGGCTTGCCGTTCGCATCGAACCCGGTCAGCGGCCAGTGCCAGATCCGGTTCGTCTTGTCGAGCCCGGCCCACACGTCGCCCCTGCTGTCGAGGCAGAAGCCGTTGCGAACCAGCGCAGTGGCATTGAATAGCGTGCCCGGCAATACGCCATCCGGGACGGCAGTGTAGCCCTGGGCAGGGTCAAAGTGAAAGAAGTAGAAGCCGTCGGGGTTCTGGTCAGTGGCGACCAGCACCCTGTTCGTTCCTGCGCTCGCAATCATGCCGAAGTGCAGGCCGCGACCCCGGTAAGTCACGTCGAGGCGGGGGTCGGACGGATACGTGAACGGGTCAACGGTGTTGGCGACAAACTTCCAGTCCGCACTACCTGTGCCTGAATAGATGTTCACGCCGGAATAGAACAGGGTTGCGTCAGTCGCCGGATCGGGGGCGGCTATCGCCTCGAAATTCAGTGCACGCAGGTTGTAGAGGAGCTTACCTGTCGGGCTGTATGCGTAGAGGTCTGTGCCTCCTGTGCGGCCATGGTCCCATGAGCCTCCCCACGGCTGGGAAAGGATGTAGAGGTTGCCGGCCGAGTCTTTGCCGATGCCGTCGATGCGCGCGAAGCGCAGGCTCCCCACCTGCCCTTTCGTACCAGTCGTTGTATCCAGATAGCCACCCGCCACCCCGAACGTGCTTTTCAGTGTCCACGTGCGCGTGTCGTAGATCTTCGCGTTCTGGTCCGGTCCCGCGTCGCCGATCCAAAGATACTGCGTGGTTGAGTCGAAGTAGAGCGCATGCGGGACTTCGCCGGTGGGCAGGGTGAGCGTATGCAGGATCGTGCCTGTCTGGCTGACCTGAAGGACGGTGCCCTCTGCCTCCTGGGCGACGAGGATGTTGCCATTGCCGTCGAACGCTAGTGCACCGGGGTCAGTCACGGCAATGTCACGCAGCCAGGTGCCATTGATGTCGTAAAGTCGCATGCGCGCGCACGGGTTGTCGCTCGCCGTCCAGAAGTGGGACCAGGTGGCGATACCGGTGATCACATCGGCGCGCCGCTCGGTGGTGTCGCACGAGACCTGGATGCTCTGGTCAAACGCTCCCGTCACCCGGTCGTATCTGATCACGAGGCCGCTCGAGTAGACCCCGTTCACGCGTCCCCACTGGCGCGGTGCCCAGAGCTTGGTGGCATTGCCGGTGATGGCACTGCCTTGTGGTTCGCCATGCGCGCCAAGGCTGCCGGCGTTCAAACCACTCTTGTAGATCGCAATGCCACCCTCGTTCTCGTCCCACATGGAAGCGGTGTAAATGGTGCCTTCTGGCGCAACCCACATCGAACGCGCGGCGTTACCTACGTGAGTGGCGTTAGTCCCATACGTATTCGCTATCCAGTCAGTCGTGTACTGGCCCTGACATTCTGACGCGATCGTAGCGCTCAGCATTGCCGCAAGGAATGCGGCACAGATTCGTTTCATGACGTACCCCCAATTTGCAACACGTGCAACGGCCGCCATCAGGAGACCGGATGGCTGCAATGAGGTGGCTGGCAAGTAAGGATGCGGTCCGGCGCAATCAAATCGGCGTGCCGTACAGGCCGGCACGTTCCGCGCCGGTTTTGTCAGTCGAGGGACGTGCTTCTGAAAAATAGTGCTCTGGGCGCGAAGCCCGAAGACCAATCCGAGCAGAAGTGTGCGATTGCGTACGTTGGCATTTTCATGGCACCGTCACATTAGCCGGCTGCCGCACCTGGCCATGCGGGTCAACGAACGACCGATCCATCTTTGGACGCCGCCGTTGAGATCGGCTGGGCTCACGGGCCGAAGTGGGTCGACGGCGGGCGGAGTGATAGTGGGTGCAGGCATAGCTCGGATGTAAAGTTGCTTTGGCGCACGAGTTTATCGGTGCGTTGTTTCATTGGTCGGCTCGATCTTCCGCTCGACCCTGACCTGCCTGTCGGCACAAGTTATCGACAGGCAGCTCTGGCGCCAATATCACACATCCACCCCATGCGCTGCGACTGCTGCAATCACGTTTTGTGAGTTCGCGAGCCGGGGACAACTGTCGACACCTTATGGTTTAAGCAATGGGGAAATTGCTGCGCCCCTGGGTAGGTACCCCACAGAGTTTGAATTCTCTATCTCATGAACACCTACCTAAACAACCCATCGCCTTTGCGACGATGATTGCTGCTATCAGAAGATCTGCGGCTCCCGATAGCGAGCAACAACGAAGTCGACAAAACTTCGCACGCGCTGCGTTATGTAACGACGCCCCGAATAGAGCATCCACATAGTGCGCTCGTCGCCTTCGAGATCGAAACAGTCAAGCAGCAGCTTGAGCGCGCCCGCACGCAGTTGCGACTCGATCAGCGGCCGCGGCAGGCGCGCAACGCCGGGGCCCGCCAATGCTGCCCGTTTTACCGCCATCAGATTGGGCGAAGTGAAGATCGGATGCACGGCGACTCGACGGGGACCGTGAGCATCGCGGAATTCCCAGTGGCGAGTCGCTACGTTCGACGCGAGCAGAACGTTATGGTCGGGAAGGTTCTGCGGCACCTCTGGCGGACCGCGCCGCGCAAGGTACGTTGGCGACGCAACGATCACGTCGCGACACTGCGTGAGCGGGCGGCAGATCAGCGACGAATCTCGCAGCCGGCGTTCGGCACTGAACCACACGTCATGATCGTTGCCGTCAAGATCCTGCGTGCTTGCGAAGACCGTCATTTCGAATCTCACGCCCGGTTCTGCAGCGTGATATGCGGTCAGTAAATCGCTGAGGTAGGTGGCAGCAAAGAACTCCGAAGCCGCTATCTTCAGCGAGCCGACCGACTCCTGCGTCGCGGACGAGACGCTCGCATCCAACATGTTGAGTTGCGTTATCAGTTCCGTGCATCCTTGCAAGTAGGCTTGACCCGCCTCGGTAAGCGATATACGCCGCTTCGTCCGGTTGAGCAGGCGTGTGTTGAGGTGCGCCTCTAGCGTCGCAATGCCTCGTGTGACAACGGCACTGGATACGCCGAGTTGCTTCGCCGCAGCCGCAAAGCTCAGCGATTCGGCGACTTTTGCAAACATACGCATGGCGTCAAGCTGGTTCACGGCGACTACGCATAGGATAGGGGCTCACTTCACTAACTTACCTCCGACAAGCTGACGCAAAGCGAACCGTGCGATTACAGTTTTGATAACTCCGATGTAAAACTGACCCACTCTTCCTCCTGGTGTGAAGGAAAAGTGATTCAGCACACGCGCGCGAAGCAGTTGAAAGCCGGCACGTCCAGAAATCTGGCGCTTCAGAACTTTTCCGGCGATTGACGTGGCCTTCGACCATGCCATTGACGTAGGGCGTCTGCAGTGCAGCGCGAATGGCATCGTAGTCGTGGCCGATCCCTTCCGCGGATCTTCGCATCACGGGTACACCGCTCGCCAGCCTCTTTTTTGTCAATCCTTGATTGCGCCTTTTCGAATAAAGTCCGCTCGGCTTGAACCGATAAACATGCACCTAGATTCGTTTTCGGCTCAATGCCGGCATCCTGAGCCGACGTATGCATGAAGTTTACCTCGCATGCATAGCCGCCTTGGCGGCACAAGATCTCAGTTTCACGTCAAAGAATAAATGGCTAGTACTGACTGCTTGCCGCAGCAGCGTCCAAGCCTCTATACGGGCGGCAATTTTGCCTGCTCGTGACATGTTCAACGCAAGGGTTGCATAGATATGAAACTGTCTTTTGTCCAGAAGCTTTGGCTGCCACTCATCCTGAGTTTGCTGTGTCTCGCTGGAATATCGATCTATAACGCTTACCAGACGAGAGAAATGCGGCTGGAGGAGCGGAAGGCCGACCTGATACACGCGTCGGAGATCGCCCTGAGTGTTGTCACGACCTCTGGCAAAGACGCGGCCGCTGGCGCCATGCCCGTGGCGGAAGCCCAGAAGCGGGCCATGGACCGCATCCGGAACATGCGGTACGGCGAGGACGGCTATTTCATGATCGTCAATTCGCAGCCGAGGGTCCTGATGCACCCGACGCGAGCGGAGATGAATGACAAGGACGTCGGCGACTACAAGGATCCGAACGGCGTTCACCAATACAGAGATATGGTCGCTGTCATCAAGCGCGACGGCAAGGGCTTTACCGCATATAGCGCTCCGAAGCCGGGAGCCACCGAGGCCTCTCCGAAAATTGCCTACAACGTGACCTACCAGCCGTGGGACTGGATTCTCACGACGGGTCTATATGTCGACGACATCGATGCGGCATTCCGCTCGTCGATGTATCAGAGCCTCGGGATTCTGGTGGTCCTTGCCGGGGCCTTGTCGGCTGTGGTGGTACTGCTCAACCGCGGCATCCTACGCTCACTGGGGGGCGAGCCGTCCTACGCCGCCGAAATTGCCGACCAGATCGCCAGGAGCGATCTGACTGCCGTGGTGAAGACGGCACCGGATGACCGCTCGAGCCTGCTGTTTTCGATGAAGCGCATGCAGGAGCAACTTACGCAAACGATCGGCACGATCAAGATTTCGGCCGACTCGATTGCCACCGCTACTCACCAGATTGCGGCGGGCAACCAGGACCTGTCGCAACGCACCGAAGAGCAGGCCGCCTCGCTCGAGGAAACGGCGTCCAGCATGGAGCAACTGACCTCGACCGTCACCCAGAATGCCGACAATGCCGGTCAGGCCAACCAGCTTGCTGCGCAGGCCGCCCAGGTGGCGGAACAGGGCGGCGCCGTGGTGTCGCGGGTGGTGGAAACCATGGAGGGCATCAACACCAGCTCGGACAAGATTGCCGACATTGTCGGCATCATCGAGGGTATCGCCTTCCAGACCAATATCCTTGCGCTGAATGCTGCTGTCGAAGCAGCGCGGGCGGGTGAGCAGGGACGGGGCTTTGCGGTGGTGGCCTCCGAAGTGCGGTCGCTGGCGCAGCGCTCCTCGGCGGCAGCCAAGGAAATCAAGGAGCTGATCCACGATTCCGTCGAGCGGGTGCGGACAGGCGCCAGCCATGTACAGGAAGCCGGAACGAAGATGCACGAGATCACCCGCGAGATCAGGCGCGTGACCGACATCATGGGTGAAATCACCGCTGCATCACAGGAACAGAGCAAGGGCATTGGCCAGGTCAACCAGGCCGTCACGCAGATGGACGAAGTCACACAGCAGAACGCGGCCCTGGTCGAACAGGCGGCCGCCGCCGCCGGTGCGCTCGAGTCGCAGGCGAGCGATCTGAAAGCCGCTGTTTCGATGTTCAGGCTGGACGTTTCGCACGACCCCGGCAGGGGGGCTGGCGCGCAGATGCACACGGCGGCTCCGGCGCGCGCCAGAGCGCCGGCCAAGCCAGCCGTGAAGCGGTCCGCTCCGCAGCCCGTTCTGGTGGCGCAAACCGCCAAGGCTGACGAATGGAACAGTTTTTAGGCAGCCCCTATCACGGCTGACTGGCCGGCAAAGCAAACTGCATCCTTCGGTGCCGGCACCGAAGGATCGCACGCCCCTTTGTCCAACGTTGAAGCCAGAGACGACTCCAGTCATTAGCGCAAGGAACACCATGTTGCGACGGATACCCGAAGATGCGCCCTTCGCAGTGCACGCAACATACTCGCTCGGCGAACTGGTCGATGTACCGGCTCGCAACCCACAGTGGCCGTGCTCGCTATCAACGAATTCTCCAATGGAAAGACCCTTCCGAGTCCGTAGATTCGCACGAGCGCTCGCCCACACGCTGACGAAAAAAAGCCGACAGGTCGTGTCGGCTGAAGGATTCTGGCTGTTCCGAAGGCCATGCCAGAACCTGTGCAGCGCAGATTATTGCACTGTCTGGCTCCCATGCGGATGGCATGCTGACACAGGGTTTACCCCGCTCAAAATATAAGAATGGATGCCGTTATACACGTTGACTTCATTCAAACCCTTGCGGCGGGTCGAACATGAAACGGCAAACGTTTGCCCAAAAACTGTGGCTGCCATTGCTCCCAAACCTCGTCTGTTTGACCGCCATCAAGGGATTCGACGTATGGCTGTTGCACCAGGCGCATCGAACGAACAGAGCGTCGATACCCGGGCGCGATCACGCGCTTCAAGGCGGCCAAGACACACACTTCAAGATGCTTCGGGCTGACACCCTTATCTGCCCGCTGAGGAAAGTTCAACATGTTCGACGCCGAAATTGCCGCGACGCTCCTGAACCGATGGGACCGTAAACGCGCAAACCCAGGAGATCAGTCATCGCTGGACCTCTTGCAGGAAGGCAAGCTGCATTTCAGGCATGAAAGCGGCGATGTCCACATACATGGTACTGACGCAGACCGGCGTCTTCGCGTTGAATGCCTGACGTTCACCGACGGCTCCCGCGCCTTGCGCGTCACCGGCGTAGATGGACAAAGCGGCTGGACGCGTTGGACTGCTGCTGAGCCGGTGTGAAAGCGCGAAATGAGCACACGTACTCACCACCCGGTATCGATGGAGAAAGCCGATGTCGACATGGCCTAATCGCACCCTGGGTTGGCTCTTCGTCCTCACCTACGTCCTGATGGCGATATGGCTGAATTACCTGTAGCGGATGTTGTGTCACGTGTAGCGTGTGCCGCGTCCCAGCGGATGCCTGAGCGCCGTCGACGGTCGATCAGGATGATGGAAACAGCCACTGATCTCTTACGAATGAGGTGTCTGCTGCGACCCACGACAGCCCGTATGACATTCCGGATTTCAGAAGATCGAGGAAGGAGATAAACGTGAACATGGTGAAGACCGAGATTGGACAACTGGAGAAGGCACTGAATGCCCTGGTTTGTCGCCCACGACTTATCCGTCGCGACTACTGGATATCGCAGATCGAGTGCCTGCTGGCACGCCCCGGACTGTCGGTGCAGGACCGGCAACGACTCCGCGCGCTGCTCAACCTGCTCGGCACGCCCGTCGCGGGCTGTAGTGTCTCACTACAGCAGTGACCGGCGTCGTCATGTACGGCGAACGCGTCTATTGAGCTTTCGGAAATCATCATGTTTAACGAGTCGAAATACGTATCGCTAATGTACGAACAGGGCCTGGACCAGTGGACGCGTGCCTGGTACGGCGAAGCCATTGAAGCGGGATTTATCCGCCCGCACTATCATCCCGACCCCGCGACCATGCGGCGTCTTCGCGGCTATTTCGGCGCGGGCCTGTCGCCCTTCGAAGCCGCCCAGGCGTGCTTTGGCCGCAAGCACTAACGTAAGCCGACTATTGCCCCCCATCCGGTAGCCACATCTGCACGAAAGGCAGAAAGCGACCTGAACAGTCCAGCGAATTTCTCATCCACAACACTTGTCACGCCCGCATGAGCGCCACCTCGACCGGCATCTCACAAACACCACTACCCAGTCCAGACTTACACCGGCTGGCTAACATCTCACATCCCGCCCGTTCCTCAAGAGGTTGCACGGCTTCGTCGACAACGGATTTCGCGGCCACACCCCTGGCGGACCTGTCGAGGACATGCTGATGACGCGCACGCAGCCGGGCTGCAGCGAAGGCTGCGTTGTGTTGCCACCAGAAGTCATCACGGCGCTCAAAAACCTCTACATTGTTTCGAGCGCGCTCGCGCAGCGCGGCACTCACGCTCAGGAAATCCGGGATTCCCAATGGCGGGCAATGTTTCAACGGGCTCACGAGGCGAAGACGGCGCTCGACCAGCACGAGGGGAGAGCCGAAACGCATGCGATTGTGCTGCTTCGACAGATGACAAAGGCATGCCAGGGTCTCGTTGATCGGCACGCGGCCCGACAGGAGATTCCCTTCGCCGTGTGGCGCGAAGTGGGCAGGCTTGGGCACGATGCTTACGAGTGGGTCAACCTGAACGTACCCCGCCGCCGAGGCACCGACGCATGAATCCCGCACCGTTCAGGTCAGCGTACCGTGCCGGACTTAAAGCGGACCGGCTCACGTGAGGTGCAGAAGGTCAGCATCGCGATGACGATGACCTTGGCCATCGTTCTGAAATGACGAGTGTCGATCGGTGAACGAATACGACCCTGCGCGGCAAACCGGACGGGGTCGTGTTCCTGCAGGGGTCGGCGCTCACTCAGTGCGAATTCGGCAAGCCGCTGTCCAACTGGCGCTGCAGTTCTCGCACTTCGCGCTGCTGGGCGCGTAGCTGGTCTTGTGCGGCCGCTTTCTGCTGCGCGAGCACGGTCGCCTCGGCACGCGTCTGCTGCTGCTGACTGTTGACGATGCTCTGCTGCTGATGCGCCACATCGAGGTCGGCCTGCAGGCGGTTCGCCCGGTCTTGCGACAGCGCGATCATCCGCTCGGTGAACACCTTTTGCGCCTCGAGCCGCGTGCGGCGAATCTCGACATCCGATAGCTGCAACGTCTGGCGCACAAAATCCTTGTAGATCACGTCAGCACGCGTTGCGTCCTGCGTCTTGATGACGCGCCAGAAATTCTTCTGCTGGAACAGCGCGACGTAGTACGTCATCTCCTTGCCGTAAAACAGCAGGCTCGCGCCATAGCCGCCGTTGTACGTCGTGCGCAACTCGCTCAGGTCCGAACCACGGATCATCTGTTGCAGCTCGGCGACGTTGCCGGCGGCGGATTGCTTCGCCTCGTCGGCTGTCAACACACCGGCCTGCCCCTGCTGTTCCTGCGTCGTGGCCGGCAGTGCCGTCGCCGTGCCTGGTTGGGCAATGACGGCAGCGCGCGCGCCACTGTCCGGCAAAGTCTGCGCATCCACACCCTGCGCGGCCCCCACCGCGACGAGTGCGGTCATGGCGAGCTTCTGGGCAAAAGACAGTTTCATATGTTTGCCAACCTCTCATATCGATAGCAACGAGCAGGCAAAATCGCCAACCCCATCTGGTAAAGCGAACACCTGGTTACCTGTTAACGGCGATTGCTCGGGAACGTTGAGGTGACAAACGGGAGATTGACGGGAAAAACAGAAGTGTGTCGGGTTCGACTGGCGAGCGTTCGGGGAGCGTCAATCTCCCACAGTACTTCGCTATCACAACCCAGTTCGCGCCCGCCGTCGACGTCCTGGATGAACGCCTCCTCAAGAATGCGGCCCTCGGGCCGATAAGAACAAGGGAAGAGTCTCCTTTCGCAAGAGTGTTGAGTAAAAAGTTCCAATATGTATTGTTTGCGTGACCGTTCGTGCGTTGTCCTGCGTGTTCTGCACCTTGCGATGCTAGCCAGTGCCTGTGTGGCAGGATGGCCAGCCGACGCACGGCCTGCAACCGAACCCGTTCAGGATGGCAACCCTACGCAGCGTGCAGATGCGGATTTAGCAGCACTCCCGCTCGAAGACCTGATGCAGGTAACGGTCAGCACGGCCAGCCGGCTCGATCAGCCCATCTCCGATGCGCCTGCTGCTGTCGTCGTCTTGACGGCAAAGGACATCCGGGATTTTGGCTGGAGAACGCTCGCCGATGCCTTGGCCTCGCTGCCAGGGCTCTATGTCAGCTATGACCGCGACTACGCCTATCTCGGGGCGCGCGGCTTCCAGCGTCCAGGCGACTACAACAGCCGGTTCCTGCTTCTGGTTGACGGCGTGCGGATAAACGACGCCGTGTACGACCAGGCCCCGATCGGTACGGATTTCCCGGTCGACATGGACATGGTCGAGCGTATTGAATACGTGCCAGGCCCGGGGTCAGCGGTATATGGTTCAAACGCGCTGTTTGGCATCGTCAACGTGATTACCAAAACTGGGAAGACCCTTCAGGGGCCTCAGGTGGCGGTTGCCGCAGGCAGCTTCGGCGAGAAACGGGCGCGGGCAAGCTATGGCTGGCATGGCAGTAACGACGCAGACGTTGTGCTTTCGGCGAGCTCCTACGTCCGGAGCGGACAGGACCTCTACTACCCGGAATTCGACACAGCAGATCAGAATCATGGTGTCGCGCAAGGTTTGGACTACGACCGGGCCCAGGACTTCCTTGCAAAGTTTGCGTACGGGGATTTCGGGTTGAGCATGGCCTACGGGAACCGGACGAAGGGCGTGCCGAACGCCCCGTACGGAGCGATTTTCGACACGCCTTATAGCACCACCGATACCCACAGCTTTATCAACGGCTCGTTCCACCACGCTGTGAACGATGGGTTACAGGTTGCGGCCGAAGTCTACTGGGGGCGTTACGACTACCGTAGCCCGAGCCTTTACGCACCCGGGCCGGTGGAGAACGTCGACGGTGATCACGCGCTTTGGTACGGTGGCGACGTGCACGCGACCCTTACATCGATTCCGAAGAACAAAATGGTCTTTGGGGTGGACTACACACGCGACGCTCAGCGTGACCAGTACAACTACAACGTAGACCCGTATTCGCTACTTCTGAACGACCAGCGCAGCAGCAATCGGGAGGGCGTCTATGCCGAAGATGAATTGCAGTTACCGGCGAATTTTTCGCTGAATGCGGGGCTTCGCTATGACCAGGAAACCGTCTCGGGCCGGAATGTCAGCCCGCGACTGGCTCTTGAGTACAAGGCCTCCCCGAGAGACACGTTCAAGCTTGTCTATGGGCAAGCCTACCGGGCGCCCAACGCCTACGAGCTTTACTACGCGGTTCCGGGCGTCGGCGGACAGATGGCGAATCCCTCGCTAAAGGCTGAGCACATCACAACCAATGAATTCATATACGAACGACAGATCGGAAAATCCGGCCGCGCAACCCTTTCGTTGTTCCACTATGACATTCGCGACCTGATTTCAGAGACGACCGCGCCATCCGGGCTCTACATCTTCGAAAACGTGAATCGCGCGAACGCGAACGGCGCAGAACTGACCTATGAACAAAGATTCGCTGGTGATGCGAGGATACGCGCCAGTTACTCATGGCAGATCGCTCGCGACAGCAACTCCGGTGCAGTCCTGCAGAACTCACCCAGAAACCTGGCGAAGCTGAACCTCGTGCTGCCCGTCTTCGAAAACATTGCGCGGATTGGCACGGAGATTCGGTGCGTATCGAGTCGACTCGCGGAACAGAGGCATGCGGCTGGCTATTGCCTGGGAAATGTGACCGTCGGAAGCTCGCGTCTGATCACCCATGCAGACGTCTCTTTCTCTGTCTACAACGTCGCCAACGCGCGATATGCGGACCCCGCCGGCCCAGGCTTCACGCAGGACGTCATAGCGCAGCAAAGCCGGGAATTCCTGGTCAAGCTGGTGTACGGGTTCTGAAATGTCGTTCGCCCGCACCTTTTTCTATGCAAGCGCATGCACCTTCGTTATCTGGGTGCTTATAGCGGGATCGGTTCACGCGCAGGTGGATGAGTCGGCATTGAAGGCAGCTTATATATTCAACTTTACCCAGTTCACCACATGGCCCGTAGGAAGTCTGTCTGACACCACTCTCTTTGTCTGTGCGAACAGGGACAGCGATCTTGGCACCGCGCTCTCGAAACTCGACGGGCGACCTGTTGGCGGCCATGCGTGGTCCGTAATTCCCATGCCGTCCAGGAGCGGCCAGGACAGATGCAATGTCATCGTGCTCGAAGGCGAGGAGCAAATGTCTCATGCGGTGAAAGACGTTGTCTCGTCGGATCAGCCGATTTTGGTCATCAGCAACTTTGACACCGGCGACCACACTGCGGTCATCCGTCTGTTCACTGAGGAAAATCATCTCCGTTTCGACATAGAGAATCAGCAGGCGCTGCGCCGACATCTGTCGCTCAGTTCCAAGCTGCTCCGCCTTGCAAGGAATGTCTTATGACGTCTCATGAGGAACAGACACCAAGTCTGACGCGCGCCCTGGGGCGCGTGAATATCGTTGGTATCGCAATCGCCCTGCTGATTTCCAGCGCAGGGCTGCTGGCCTACCAGGCGCTGTCGTTACGCGCCGCTCTCCTGGCGGACGCACGTTTGCAGGCAGCTATGGTCTCAGCAAATATCACCGCGTCGCTGATGTTTCACGACGATCAGACAACCCGCGAGATACTTCGACCACTTAGCAACGTGCCGTATGTGAAGAGCGTCGCGGTGTTTAACGCGCAAGGCAGTGTCCACGCGCGGTACGCCAGAGCGGGAATCTCGGCACCCGAGGCGAACGAAGCGGCGCTCGCAAGCAATTTCGCGCCGGAACACTTTTCCCTGAAAGATATTTTTGTCGCCTATCCGGTCATCCAGGGCGGGGAAGTCCTTGGTACCGTCGTGCTTGTCGCGAGCACTGAAGGCATGGTTCGAGAGCTTTGGCAATATGCCGGCTTTCTCCTGGCAGCTTGCATCTGCGCGCTCTGCGTATCGTCCATCGTCACGTCGCGCATGAAAGCGCGCGTCGTAAAGGCAGAGAGGGAACTCGAATACCTCGCGCGTACAGACCCTCTCACGGACTTGCCAAACCGCCGGGCATTCTACGACGAACTGGCGGCCCGCCTGCTACCGTGGGGCGGTGGCTGGACGCACGTGACGCTGGTGTTGGTTGACCTCGATAACTTCAAGACTGTTAACGACACCCTGGGGCATGGCGCGGGAGACGAACTGCTGCGTTCCGTCGCTTCCGCTCTACGCGACGCCGTGCGCCCGACAGACGTTGTCAGCCGCATTGGAGGTGACGAATTTGCAGTGCTTGCTGTCGACGACGCCGACCGCGCCGGTAGCCGTAGCACGGCCGAGCGCATAACCAACGTCCTGGCTCGGCCGTTCGAGCTGCATGGCGGCAGCGTTCCGGTGACGGCAAGTGTCGGATTCAGCCGGTTCCCCGACGATGCGACCGACGTTGCATCACTCGTCAGCAGCGCAGACCTTGCTTTGTACGCTGCAAAAAGCGGGGGGAAGAACGTCGCTGTCGAGTTCAGGCCGCAGATGACGAAGGAGGCTCAGCGTCGCGCCTGGCTTGAGCGCGAACTGCGGGGAGCGATTGAATGCGAGGCGCTTGAGTTGGCCTACCAACCTCAATTCGATTGCCAGACAGGACAACTTGTTGGCGTAGAGGCGCTTGCGCGATGGACCCACTCATCGGAAGGCAGCATTTCGCCGGCAGAATTTATCCCGATCGCGGAGAACAGTGATCTCATCGTTACACTGGGGAGATGGGTTATGCGGCGCGCCTGTCACGATGCCGCACAATGGAATGCCAACGCGAGCAATGCCGCAAGTGTCTCGGTGAACGTATCTGCAAGGCAACTTCGACAGCCTGGATTTCAGCACGATGTTCTTGAGGCGCTAAAAGATAGTGGTCTACCCCCCGGCATGCTGGAACTTGAGCTTACCGAAAGCCTGCTCATGGCCAACATGTCAGTCGCGGTGAACGTGATGAGGCAACTGCGCGCCCATGGTATCCGCCTGTCCATCGACGATTTTGGGACCGGTTATTCTTCCCTGTCCTATCTGCAGTCATTTCCGCTCAACCAGATCAAGATAGACCGCGGCTTCGTCAAGGCACTGCCACACGCAGGACAGCCGATCGTTACCGCCATTATCTCGATGGCACACAGCTTTGGCCTCACGGTCGTCGCTGAAGGAGTTGAATACCCTGCGCAGCTCGCCTGGTTGTCAGAGGCGGGATGTGACGTTGTTCAGGGCTTTCTGACTGGCCGTCCGATGTCGTTCGCGGGAATAGCGGAGGCCATGCGCGAAAGTGATGGGGCCGCCGTCGTTTCCGAAAGCGGCTGACATTTCTCCTGACTAAGCGGGGTGATCCAGGCGCGCTCCCGGCAAGAGACTATTGCGTCCTCAATACGACTCACCGAACGGTGACCGGCCTCGCGCCCCCTGCATCAGCCAGCCGGTCAGTTAAGCGTCAACTACGCCTCACTTGCGCTTCAATTGCGAGAGGTCCCGCACGGCGCCACGGTCCGCAGAGGTCGCCAGCGCCGCATAGGCCTGCAACGCTTGCGACACCACGCGTTCACGATCCACCGGCATCCACGCCTTGTCACCACGAGCCTCCATAGCCTCGCGGCGGCGCGCCAATTCCTCGCCTGACACCACCAGGTGCATCTTGCGCCTGGGAATGTCGATCTCGATCACATCGCCATCTTCCACCAGACCGATCGTGCCGCCTTCGGCTGCTTCCGGCGACGCATGCCCGATCACGAGCCCTGACGAACCGCCGGAGAAACGGCCATCGGTGAACAGCGCACAGGTCTTGCCCAGGCCTTTGGACTTCAGATACGAGGTGGGGTACAGCATTTCCTGCATGCCCGGACCGCCTTTCGGACCTTCGTAACGGATCACGACCACGTCGCCCGCCACCACCTTATCGCCCAGAATGGCGTCGACAGCGTCGTCCTGGCTCTCGAAGACGCGCGCACGCCCGGAGAAGATCCACTGCGATTCGTCGACACCCGCAGTCTTGACGATGCAGCCCTTCCCCGCGAGGTTGCCGTAGAGCACGGCGAGGCCGCCGTCTTTCGAATACGCGTCCTGCTTGCTGCGGATACAGCCGGTCTTGCGGTCGGTATCCAGCGACGCGAACGTGGCTTCCTGGCTGAACGCGACAGTGGTCGGAATGCCGCCCGGGGCCGCACGGAAGAACTTCTGCGCTTCTTCACCAGCGCCTCCGGCGACGTCCCATTTGGCGATGGCATTGCCCAGCGTGCCGCTATGCACGTTGCCGCACGACAGGTCCAGCAGATCCGCACGGGCCAGTTCACCGAGAATGCCGAGGATGCCGCCGGCACGGTGCACGTCTTCGATATGATATTTGTCGGTGGCGGGCGCCGCTTTGCACAGGCAGGGCACTTTGCGCGAGATACGGTCGATGTCGGACATCGTGAAATCGACGCCGGCTTCCTGCGCCGCCGCCAGCAGGTGCAGCACAGTATTGGTCGAACCGCCCATGGCCACGTCGAGCGCCATGGCGTTCTCGAATGCCTGCTTGCTGGCGATGCTGCGCGGCAGGACCGACACGTCTTCTTCCTGATAGTAGCGGCGGCACAGGTCCACCACGAGGCGCCCGGCCTGTTCGAACAGGCCCTTGCGCCATGCATGCGTGGCGACGATCGTGCCGTTGCCCGGCAACGCCAGACCGATCGCCTCGGTCAGGCAATTCATCGAGTTCGCGGTGAACATGCCCGAGCAGGAACCGCACGTCGGGCAGGCGCTGCGCTCGACTTCGGCCACTTCAGCGTCGCTGATCTTGGGGTCCGCCGCCTTGATCATCGCGTCGATCAGATCGATCTTGGCGATCACCTGGCCGTCCGTCGGCGATTTGACCTTGCCCGCTTCCATCGGACCGCCGGACACGAATACGACCGGAATGTTCAGGCGCATGGCGGCCATCAGCATGCCCGGGGTGATCTTGTCGCAATTGGAGATGCAGACCATGGCGTCGGCGCAGTGCGCGTTGACCATGTATTCCACCGAGTCGGCGATCAGCTCGCGCGAAGGCAGCGAATACAGCATGCCGCCGTGGCCCATGGCAATGCCGTCGTCCACCGCGATGGTGTTGAATTCCTTGGCCACACCGCCAGCCGCTTCGATTTCCTTCGCGACCAGCGCGCCCAGGTCGCGAAGATGCACATGACCCGGCACGAACTGGGTGAACGAGTTCACCACCGCGATGATCGGCTTGCCGAAATCGTCGTCTTTCATTCCGGTGGCGCGCCACAGGGCGCGGGCGCCGGCCATATTGCGGCCATGAGTCGATGTGCGTGAGCGATAGTGCGGCATGATCTTTCTCGAACGGGTTTAGCGGGGAGGTTGTTTTCTGGAGGCGGCCTTCGCGGGCGCGACGAATTATAGCAACGCCGCCCTGTCAAACCGCCGCCAGACAGCCCTAAGTGCCTCGCCAAACGGCCTATGCCATCCGGCCCAGGCGACGTGGGCGCGCGCGTGGCGTAAAATACGCGCTTTCTTCGAAAAATTCCGCCAACATGACGCTCGCCTCCACTCAAGAGATCATTGCCGAACTGAAAGCAGGCCGGATGGTGATCCTCGTCGACGAAGAAGACCGCGAAAACGAGGGCGACCTCGTGATCGCCGCCGAATTCGTCACGCCGGAAGCGATCAACTTCATGGCACGCTACGGCCGCGGCCTGATTTGTCTGACACTCACGCAGGAACGCTGCAAGCTGCTGAACCTGCCGCTCATGACCTATCGCAACGGCACGCAGTACGGCACGGCGTTCACCGTCAGCATCGAAGCAGCCGAAGGCGTGACCACAGGCATCTCGGCGGCCGACCGCGCCCGCACGATCGCCGTGGCGGTCGCACCGGACACCAAGGCCGAACACATTGTGCAGCCGGGACACGTGTTCCCGATCATGGCGCAGCCCGGCGGCGTGCTGGTGCGCGCCGGCCATACCGAGGCCGGCTGCGACTTCACGGCGCTGGCAGGCCTCACGCCGGCCGCGGTGATCTGCGAAGTCATCAAGGACGACGGCACGATGGCGCGCCTGCCGGACCTGATGGAATTCGCCAAAGAGCACGATCTGAAGATCGGCACGATCGCGGATCTGATTCACTACCGCAGCCGCACGGAATCGATCGTCGAGCGCATTTGCGAACGCACCATGCAAACCGCGCACGGCGCGTTTCGCGCGGTGATGTATCTCGACCAGCCGAGCGGCCAGCCGCATATCGCGCTGGTGCGCGGCACGCCGAACCCGGAACACGACACCCCGGTGCGCGTGCACGAGCCGCTGTCCATGCTGGATCTGCTCGAAGTCGGCAAATCGACTCACTCATGGACGCTGGATGCGGCGATGAAAGAGATCGCCCAGCGCGACCTCGGTGTGATCGTGCTCCTGAACTGCGGCGATTCGAAGGAACATCTGGTCGACGTTTTCAAGGCGTTCGACTCGAAGGAAAAAGCCGAGGCGCTCAAACGCCGGCCGGTCGACTTCAAGACATACGGCATCGGTGCGCAGATCCTGCGTGAGCTGGGTGTCGGCAAGATGCAGGTGCTGTCGAACCCGCGCAAGCTGGGCAGCATGTCGGGCTACGGCCTCGAAGTCACCGGCTTCGTACCCATGCCGGGCAGCACCGCACAGGCTCCGCAACAAGGCTGATCCGACCATTCACGCGCTTTAGCGCCAACTCAAAACACTACGGAATTCACATGGAAATCGGACAATACCAACCGAATCTCGACGGCGACGGACTGCGTATCGGCATCGTCCAGGCGCGTTTTAACGAACCCGTCTGCAACGGTCTCGCGGATTCGTGCATCGAAGAACTCGAACGCCTCGGCGTGACCGGCGAAGACGTGCTGCTGGTCACCGTGCCGGGCGCGCTGGAAATCCCGCTGGCGCTGCAAAAGCTTGCCGAAAGCGCGCAATTCGACGCACTGATCGCGCTGGGCGCGGTGATTCGCGGCGAGACGTACCACTTCGAACTGGTGTCGAACGAAAGCGGCGCGGGCATCACCCGCATCGGCCTCGACTTCGGCATCCCGGTCGCGAACGCTGTGCTGACCACCGAAAACGACGAACAAGCCGTCGCGCGCATGACCGAGAAGGGTCGTGACGCAGCGCGCGTGGCCGTCGAAATGGCGAACCTCTCGGTCGCGCTCGAACAGCTCGGCGGTGACGACGAGGAAGAAGACGAAGAAGAGGAAGAGGCATGAAGAGCGCACGCCGACGCTCCCGCGAACTGGCCACGCAGGGGCTTTACCAGTGGCTGCTGTCGGGTTCGCCCGGCGGTGAAATCGACGCGCAGTTGCGCGGCGCGCAGGGCTTCGACAAGGCCGACCACGAACATCTGGACGCCATCCTGCACGGCGTGATCCGCGATTCGGAAGCGCTCTCCGCGGACATCGCACCGTGCCTCGACCGCCCGATCGACCAGCTTTCGCCGGTCGAACGCGCCGTGCTGCTGGTCGCCGCGTTCGAGTTGAAGAATCACGTCGATATCCCCTATCGCGTGGTCATCAATGAAGCGGTCGAACTCGCCAAGACGTTTGGCGGCGCGGACGGCTACAAGTACGTGAACGGCGTGCTGGATAAGCTGTCGGCGCAATTGCGCGCGGCCGAAACGCAGGCGGCTCGCAAGCATTGAGCGTGAGGTGGGGCGAGCGCGCCATGCGCCGTCCCGCTTTTGCTTCTGAACTGGATTTGATCGTATGAACTCCGTGACCGAACCCTTGGTGCGGCTTGCTGCCCGCGTCGACGCCATCCAGCCTTTCTATGTGATGGAACTGGCCAAGGAAGCCGCGCTGCTCGAGCGCGAAGGGCGCGACATCATCCACATGGGAATCGGCGAACCCGATTTCACCGCGCCCGAGCCGGTCATCGAAGCGGCCGCGAGCGCCCTGCGCCGCGGCGTCACGCAATACACGAACGCACTTGGCCTGCACGCGCTGCGCGAAGCGATCTCGGCGCATTACGCTGAGTTCTACGGCGTCAGCGTCGATCCTGCGCGGATCGTCGTCACCGCCGGCGCGTCTGCCGCGCTGCTGCTGGCTTGCGCGGCGCTAGTCGATCGCGACGATGAAGTACTGATGCCCGACCCGTGCTACCCGTGCAACCGCCACTTCGTGATCGCAGCGGAAGGCAAACCGGTGATGGTGCCGAGCGGGCCGGCCGAACGCTTCCAGCTAACCGCCGCCGACGTCGAGCGCCTGTGGAACGAGCACACCCGCGGCGTGCTGCTGGCGTCGCCGTCTAACCCGACGGGCACGTCGATCGAACCGGCTGAGCTCGAACGCATCGTCAAGACCGTGCGGGCGCGTGGCGGCTTTACGATCGTCGACGAGATCTACCAGGGCCTGAGCTACGACGCGAAGCCCGTCTCGGCGCTCTCGTTCGGTGACGACGTCATCACCGTCAACAGCTTCTCGAAGTACTTCAACATGACTGGCTGGCGTTTGGGCTGGCTGGTAGTGCCGCCTGGCATGGTCGGTGCGTTCGAAAAGCTCGCGCAAAACCTGTTCATCTGCGCGTCGGCGCTCGCGCAGCATGCGGCGCTGGCCTGCTTCGAACCGGAAACGATCGCCATCTATGAAGCGCGCCGCCTCGAATTCAAGCGCCGCCGCGACTTCATTGTGCCGGCGCTCGAATCGCTGGGGTTCTCAGTGCCGGTGATGCCGGACGGCGCGTTCTACGTGTACGCCGATTGCCGCACGGTCGCGCATCCGGCGGCCGGAGACAGCGCGGCGCTCACCAAAGCGATGCTGCACGACGCGGGCGTGGTGTTGGTGCCGGGCATGGACTTCGGCACGCACGCGCCGAAAGACTACATCCGGCTATCGTATGCCACCGCCCTGCCGAAGCTGGAAGAAGCGGTCGAGCGGCTGGCGAAGCTTTTCGGACGGCACTGACTGGATAGAGGCGCCACTGAACCGCTCTGCGGCTTTGCGTGCCTGAAGGGCTGCTCGGCGAGGCCGGGTTGCACAATGCCTGTGACACACGCCTCACGGCCGCGCACGTCACTACAGACGAAAGCCGCAAAAGAAAAAGGACACTCTCGGGTGTCCTTTTTTGTATCGGCCGCTCCCGGGCCAGGCGAACCGGGTTAAGTCAACCTCAAGCGCCCAACTCCGAAGCCGATGCCACATGCTTGGTCGCATTGGAACTAGCGTCGTCCTGCTCGGACACCGGCGTCTTCACCGGCGCCGCCGAGCTCAGCGGATGACCAGCATCGAGCGTCATCTGCACGCGCTTGCCGCTAGTCGATGCCGCCGCAGCCGTAGTCGTGTTCGACGCCGTCAAAACCGGCGCCTGCGGTGCGTTGATCGGCACCTTGCGGCCGCGCGCCACATCGCGCAGGCGGCCACGCTCGGCCATAACCTTGGCGCCGTAGCCGCCGTCGTCCTGCGAAGTGGAGCCGACGTAGAGACGCAGACCGCCCGGCAGCGAACCGCCGCGTGCGATGCAATCCTTCAGCACCAGCGCCCCCACCTTGATGTTCGCAACCGGTTCAAGCGCCGCGCTCTGGCCGCCGAAATACTGGAACTTGTCCGAGTGAACCTTGGACATCACCTGCATCAGGCCTTGCGCGCCCACGCCGCTCTCGGCGTACGGGTTGAAGCCCGATTCGATTGCCATCACGGACAGCAGGAGAAGCGGGTCGAGATCGACTTCGCGGCCGGTGTCGAACGCGGCCTTCACGAGCTCGCTAACGGGTCCCTGAGCGACGCGATAACGCCGAGCCAGGTACGACGAGACCAGATCCTGCTCGCGGGTCGAAACCAGCACACGATCGTCGCGTGCATCGGCCGTGACGCGCTGCGCCGGGATCAGCCGTGCCAGCGCGGAGACGCTCTGCATGGTGCGCGGGTCGAGGCCGTTCAGTGCAGCCACGCCCATACCGGACGTGCCGGTGCCGTCGAAGGCGCCGTCGTAGCTGGTATTGCTGGCGGTGACGCCATTGTTGCCGTTGTTCGCACCGCTCGCGGCGTCGCTACCGGTCGAATTCGCGGACAGCGAATCGTCAGAGGACGCGCCAGGGGGCCCGAAAGCCGGCAGCGGGTGGCCCTGCAGCAGACGGGCGGGACCGGCTTGCACAGCGGCGGAAATGACCGGCATCAGCTTGGCGGCAAGGGTGCCGCGCAAAGCTGGCATCAGCCACAGCGTAACGGCCAGCACGACGGCGATACCACCGACGATGCTGAACAGGTGATGACTCATTCGCGTCCCGCGACGCAACGCACCACGCACAACTTGCGCGATACGCTCATCGGGACGCCACGATAACCAGGCGTTCATTCAGATCTCCCATGTTGCATGATCCGCGAACTCCGCCAGTTGAACAGGCGGTAACACACATTCGCAGAGTCAAGACATCGCGCGCTCTGTCTGGTTAGGGCAGCAGCGACGTCGGGAAAACGGTACATACCGTTTGTGGGGAGCCCTCTTGAAAAGAGGTCCGCGGCATGCCAAAAAGCATGCGGGCGGTGGCTCCCACGCGAAAAACCAGCGTCAGTTGGCGCTGGCGAGGACTTCAGTAAGGCCGTCAGATACCGTGCAGGGGGTCGGTAAACGGTGACGCGTTGCGTCAAAAGGGACCGGGGGCAGTGGTAAAAAGGTTCACGCCCTGCAACCAATGTGGACGGATTCTATGCAGGGTTTTATAGATCGTCAACACTATAGATAGGCAAATGTATAACTAATTGTAATAATGAACAGTGTTCAGTCCGTTAAGAACCGCGCGGTGCGCGCTTCTTGAGCTATCTCAATTAGTCCTTCCGAAGTCGGCCGTTTGGCCAATCTACGTGCGCCTGCCAACACAGGTAAAATCGACAATCGTTCTGGCACCGTGAAGCTCTGCGGCGCCCTACCTTTTTGCCGCTTGCGCGGCTCTCTACCGCACCAGATGAAATACAAAGACCTGCGCGATTTCGTCGGCCGTCTCGAAACGATCGGTGAACTGCGCCGTATCTCGCAAAACGTCTCGCCTGTCCTGGAAATGACCGAACTGTGCGACCGCGTACTGCGCGCCAGCGGTCCGGCGATACTGTTTGAGAGCCAGCAGCAGCACGCGTTTCCGGTCCTCGGTAACCTGTTCGGCACGCCGCGCCGCGTCGCGCTTGGCATGGGTATCGACGCGCAAGCAGGTGAAGGCGATAGCGCCGCGCTGGAGTCGCTGCGCGACGTCGGCCGCCTGCTCTCCGCACTGAAGGAACCGGAGCCGCCGAAGGGGCTCAAGGACGCCGGCAAACTGTTCTCGCTCGCGAAGGCGGTGTGGGACATGGCGCCCAAAACGGTGAGCGCGCCGCCTTGCCAGGAAATCGTCTGGGAAGGCAACGACGTCGACCTCGGAAAGCTGCCGATTCAGACCTGCTGGCCGGGCGATGCGGGGCCGCTGATCACATGGGGCCTGACTGTCACAAAAGGCCCGAATAAGAGCCGACAAAATTTAGGCATATATCGCCAGCAACTGATCGGGCGTAACAAACTCATCATGCGCTGGCTCGCGCATCGCGGCGGCGCACTCGATTTCCGCGAGTTCGCGCTGCAGAATCCGGGCAAGCCGTATCCCGTGGCCGTAGTGCTGGGCGCCGATCCGGCGACCATCATCGGTGCGGTTACGCCGGTGCCCGACACGCTCTCCGAATACCAGTTCGCCGGGCTGCTGCGCGGCGGCCGCACCGAACTCGCGAAGTGCATCACGCCGGGCGTCGACGGTTTGCAGGTGCCCGCGCGCGCGGAAATCGTTCTGGAAGGCTTCATCTATCCGCAGGAGGGCACGCCCTCACCTGCTCCCGCGGGCGCGCCGCCGCGTCCGGCCAAGGGCGCGTCCGCCGCTTACGAACACGCGCTGGAAGGCCCCTACGGCGACCACACCGGCTACTACAACGAGCAGGAGTGGTTTCCCGTCTTCACGGTCGAGCGCATCACCATGCGGCGCGACGCGATCTATCACTCCACCTATACCGGCAAACCGCCCGATGAGCCCGCCGTGCTCGGCGTCGCGCTCAACGAGGTGTTCGTGCCGCTGTTGCAGAAGCAGTTCACCGAGATTACCGATTTCTATCTGCCGCCCGAAGGATGCAGCTACCGAATGGCGATCGTGCAGATGAAGAAGAGCTACCCGGGTCACGCCAAGCGCGTGATGTTCGGCGTGTGGAGTTTCCTGCGGCAATTCATGTATACGAAGTTCATCGTCGTGGTCGACGAGGACGTGAATATCCGCGACTGGAAGGAAGTGATCTGGGCGATCACCACGCGTATCGATCCGGCGCGCGACACTGTACTTGTCGATCGCACGCCGATCGACTATCTGGATTTCGCCTCGCCGGTGGCGGGTCTCGGATCGAAGATGGGACTCGACGCGACCAACAAATGGCCCGGCGAAACCGATCGCGAATGGGGCCGCCCGATCGAGATGGACCGTGCGGTCAAACAGCGCATCGACACCTTGTGGAATGAGTTGGGACTGTAAAAACAGGCCTCGAATCACACCACTGAATATCGGAATTCTGTCGGCATCGAAGCGATCCGTTCACCGGCCGGATCGCTCGCGCCTGAACAAGTCTGAAGAACAAAACTGATGGAGCAGTTGCGCGGATGCATGCCTTTTCAATGATGTCGGATGGTTTTTTTCTGTCGTTGTCGTTGTGTCTGGATATCGGTCTCGTCAACGTCGCGATGATTTCGCTGGCGCTGTCGCATGGCTTCAAACCCGGCTTCTGGCTGGGCCTGGGTTCCTGTTTCGGCGATCTCGTTTACGCGGCGCTCGCGCTCGCGGGAATGGCTGCGCTGCTGCAGTTCGAATCGGTACGCTGGGTAGTGTGGATCGGCGGCGCGGCGGTCCTGCTGTTTCTCACATGGAAGATGGCACGTGAAGCGCTGTTCCCGGCGTCGGCGCCTGCAGTTGCGGGCGAAGCGGATGCCAAAGCGCCGCATCTTTCCCCGTGGCGCGGTTTCTTGCGCGGCGCGTTGCTGGCGATGTCATCGCCGTCGGCGATTCTGTGGTTCGCCGCGGTCGGCGGTGCGTTGATTGCGAAAGCCGGCGCCACCAGCGCGACGACTGCACCGGTATTCCTCGGCGGCTTCTTCCTGGGCGGCTTGTGCTGGACGATCTTTATCTGCGGACTCGGCAGCCATGGACGCAAACGCGCCGGCACCGGTTTGCTGCGCGCGTGCCATGTGTTGTCGGCGCTGCTGTTCGCCTACTTCTCGTATAGCGTGATCGTGAACGGGTATCGCGATCTGATCGTGCAGACCGCACAGGTGGCAAGCTAGAAAAAACGGCTCGCCAAGGCGAGCCGTCCCCCTCAATTTCAACGTGCGTAGCCGGACGCAAGAACGATCACGCAGCCTATCAGGCGAGATACTGCGCCAGCTTCGCCAGATCGACGTTGCCACCGCTCACCACCACTCCCACACGCTTGCCCTTCACCGGCACGACGCCGTTGAGCACGGCAGCCGCGGCGAGGCAACCCGTCGGCTCGACCACGATCTTCATGCGCTGCGCGAAGAAACGCATGGTCTCGATCAACTGTTCGTCGCTGACCGTTTCGATCTGCGCGACCAGCTTCCGGATGATGGCGAACGTGTAGTCGCCGAGATGCGTGGAAGCAGCACCGTCTGCAATCGTGCGCGGCGCGTCGATATGCACGATCTCGCCGCGTGCGAGCGACTGCTGACCGTCGTTGCCCGCTTCCGGTTCGATACCGATGACGGTGCACGCCGGGCTCAATGCCGCAGCCGACAATGCGCTGCCGCCGATCAGTCCACCGCCGCCGAGACAAACGAACAGCATGTCGAGCGGGCCGGTTTCGTCGATCAACTCCTTCACCGCCGTGCCCTGCCCGGCGATCACGTGCGGATGGTCGTACGGCGGAATCAGTGTCATACCGCGCTCTTCGGCGAGCCGCCGGCCGATCTCTTCGCGATTCTCGGTGTAGCGGTCGTAGCTGATCACTTCGCCACCATAGCCCTTGGTCGCCGCGACTTTGGCGGCGGGCGCGTCGTGCGGCATGATGATCGTGGCGTGAATCCCGGCAAGACGCGCCGATAGCGCGATCGCTTGCGCGTGATTGCCCGACGAGTACGTCAACACACCCGCTTTACGTTGCTCCGCGTCGAAATGCGAAATCGCGTTGTAGGCGCCGCGAAACTTGAAAGCGCCCATGCGCTGAAAATTTTCGCACTTGAAGAACACCGACGCGCCCGTACGCTCGTTGAACGTGCTCGAGGTTAGAACGGGGGTGCGATGGGCGACGCCTTCGAGACGCGCAGCGGCGTCGAGTACGTCGTCGAAAGTGGGAGCGGGAAGCGCTTGCATTGACGAAACTCTCCAGAGCATTGGCGAAACAGCCATTCTCCCAGCTTCGACAGTGCTTTGGTATGTCGCTTGGTATGCCGCAGCAGAAACACAAACGGCGCAACCCGGCGATCAAGCCGGCGTTACGCCGTCAATACATCTCTGCGCGCTTCTTGCGATTAGCGGCGATAGTAGCCGTGGCCGTAGTAGCCGCGGCCGTAGTAGCCATGGTGATAATAAGGACGGCCATAGCCACCGTAATAGCCACCGACTACGACCGGCGCTCCGTAATAGACCGGCGGCGGCGCGTAATAGACTGGCGGCGGTGCGTAGTAGACCGGCGGCGGCGCGGCATAAACCGGGTACGCCGGCGCGATCGGAATGCCAATACCGATACCGACGGAAACGTGCGCCTCAGCAGCAGTCGCGAACCCCACGCCGAGTGCGGCGGCAACGACAAACGGAACGATCTTTTTCACTTTTGTTCTCCTGGCGCGGCCCACTAAGGTCGCCGACTTCGCATGCTTTGCATGCTATGAAATCAATGTATCGAAAAAGACCACGCATAGATGTTCGCATTTGTTGCAAATTGCAATTGGCGGCAATGGTTCGGAATGTGCGCCGGCGCGCCGCCGCCGGGACACGCTGTGTAACGGACTGAGAACTAAGGGTTTGCCAGCGGTGGAGCGAGCGCGAACCCACTGCTTTGCGGGTCTTGCGGCTTCAGGCTCTCGCTTGCCAGTAATCTTTGATTACAAATTAGCTTCAATCCTGACGGCCCAAATGAAAAATGCCCGATGCAATCGCACCGGGCATTTCTTACCCATCAGCAGACGGTATTTTCAGCCTACCTTTACATAGGCGAATTCTCGGGAGACGTTGGGCGGGACATACGCGCCACTGATGCGCACGCGTGGCGTCAGGCGCTTTTTCTGATCCCACCAGCGACGGCGCTGCGAGTGCGTCAAGAACCGCAAGTGCTTTCGGTAAGAAAAAATATTCATCGTTACCTCCCGAATCTGACTGCGAGACGAAAAACCCAGAACAGCAACTGCCAAACCAGCTCATGAAGGAAATTGTGAGCAGTTTTCGGACCCGCGGGGCGTCTGTGGCCGGATGACCGACCGGACACGCCATATCGCGCGCGAACTGATCAGAGGAATACCCACACCGGGACACACTACTGCCGGACGGATGCGCGATACTGCTGCATTCCCGTTCAAGTATCCCGTCTGGAGCAGGCAACCATGTCCCAGCCCTCTCTGCCGCGCCTCGGTTTCATCGGTGCGGGGCGGCTCGCGCGCTGTCTCGCGCTGAGCTTTTCACGCGCCGGCTATCCCGTCACGGCGGTAGCGAGCCGCTCGGCGGCCTCGGCCGGCCGGCTCGCCAGTCAAATCGAACATTGCGCGGCATTCGACGATCCACAACAGGTTGTCGACGCCGCCGATATCGTCTTTTTAGCCGTTCCCGATGACAGCATCGGTACGACAGCGCACACACTGCGGTTCGCGGCCGACGCGGCAAGCGCCCCATACGGCAAGGCGCTCGTGCATTGCAGCGGCGCCTCCCCGGTGGAGTTGCTGACTCCGGCGCGCGACCAGGGTGCCTCGATCGGCGGCTTTCACCCACTGTACCTCTTTAGCGGCGATCTCGCCGACCTCGACCGGATCGCCGGCTGCTCGGTGACGATCGAGGCCGACGGCGCCCTCATGGACGCGCTGACGGCGCTGGCCGTCGCCCTGCGCTGCCATCCGCTGTCGATTCCAGCAGGCGGCCGCATGCTGTATCACGCTGCCGCGCATTACGCCGCCAGCTTCGCGCTGTGCAGCCTCGCTGAATGCGTCGCGTTGTGGCGCACGCTGGGCTTTGCCGAAGACGACGCGCTGCGCGCGCTGCTGCCGATGCTCTCCGGCACGATCGAAACCGCCCGCGACAAGGGTCTGCCCAACGCCCTCGCCGGCCCCGTGTCGCGCGGTGACACGGGCGTCGTGGAAAAGCAGTTGGCGTTGCTCGAAGGCCTTGGCGGCGATCATGCCGCGCTGTACGGTTTGTTGACGCGGCGCGCGGTCGGACTGGCCGAACGCCGTGCGAAACCGCCCGCCGCGATCGAGACGATTGCCGAGGCGGTGGAAGAATCGCTCAACCGGTCGCTGAATCAGGCCGCAGCAGGTGCAAGCGTCAAGTAAGCCGTGATAATGTGACGTCCGGCGCCGCGCGCAATCCGCCAGCGCCGCGCTTCGGGACCAACAGACGAGAACGCACAATGATCAAGGTCAGCATCCTTTATCCGTATCGGGAAAACGGCCACTTCGACGTGGACTATTACTGCGTCACGCACATGCCGCTCGCGGCCAGGCTGTTCGGGCCGTCGCTGAGAGGCTGGTCGGTCGACGTCGGCATCAATGCCGGGCCGCCGGGAACGCCGCCCCCGTATGTCGCCGCGGGCCACTTCCTGTTTGATAGCGCGGACGACTTCTACAAAGTCTTCAAGTCGGCCTCGGAGCAGTTGGTTGCCGACATTCCGAATTACACCGACGGCGGCAACGGCACGATTCTGATCAGCGAAATCAAGATTTCTGTGTGATATCCCGTGGTAGGTGTGGCCTGGCGGCATGCAGTTCGCCGATTGGCCTGACTCGAACATCTGGAAATTGAACCACCGCGTCCCCATTTGTGACGCGTAACGCGCCCTCTCCCGGGAACGGTGCAGGCAATCCAAATGAACCCGCCGGCGCACCGATCGGTCAGCGCCGGCACCCTGCGGCCGATCGACGGCCGCTTTGCGAAGGATAAGGACACGAGATGTTTGGCGATATCGCCCGTTTTCTGCTCAATACCGTCTTTACGCTGTTCGGCGCCGCGTTGCTGCTGCGCGCATGGCTGCAGGTCGTGCGCATGCCGCCGTACAACCCCGTCACGAACGCCGTCATGCAAGCCACCAACTGGATCGTGCTGCCTTTGCGGCACATTCTGCACAGCACCCGCAACATCGACTGGGCGAGTCTCGCCGCAGCCCTGATTGCGGCGATCGTTTATGTGGTGCTGATGGTGGTGCTCACGGGCGCCGATCCGCTCACGCTCGTGCCGACGCTGCTGATCGTTGCCGTGCTGACCGTCATCAAGTGGGCGCTGAACCTGATCATCTGGATGACGATCCTGATGGCGCTGCTGTCGTGGCTCAATCCGCGCTCGCCGGCCATGCCGATTCTGTACCAACTGACCGCGCCGTTCCTGAATCCGCTGCGCCGCGTGGTGCCGCAACTCGGCGGCATCGACCTCTCGCCGATCCTGCTGTTCGTGATCGTGCAGGTGCTGCTGATGGTGGTCACGCGTGCGGCCGTTCAGTTGACCTACTTCGTGATCTGAACGGCGCTTCGTGCGCCTTGTGGACAAGGGTGGCGGCAGCGCGATTTGCGCTAACCGCCTCTTCCCGAGTAGAATCATGCGCTCTGCGGGCGTCGTATAATGGTAATACCCTAGCTTCCCAAGCTAGAGCCGTGGGTTCGATTCCCATCGCCCGCTCCAGATTCTTTTCAGCCCGCCTGGCGATTGACCAGGCGGCTTCACGAAAGGATCTGAATCTGCAGCACATTGCCGCATTTCCCACCCGCTACGCCTTCCCCGTCTGTCATTCGAGAAGTCGCACACGCAAGATGAGCCCGCGTCGTGTCAACGCGCCATTGCGCGAGCCGCCGTTAGTTCTTCGCCGCCTTCTCGACCGCCTTGACCAGCTTGAATTCGTCTTTGTCCAACGCGTAGTAGTACGTCCCGCTACCCTGTTCATTCCTGCTGCCGTGAACCACCAACAGGCGGCTGTCGCGCCGGAACTCGATCGGCTCCTGCACATCCACGTCCCAGCAGCACACCGTAAAAGGCAGCCACGTGACGCGGCCGGTCTTCGCGTCGATCGCCACAGTGGACACGCACGACGCCCCACAGCCCCAGCTTGCCAGCACGTAGTGCCCGGCGAAGTTCGGCTTCTGCCGGCTGGCTTCGCGGATACGCGTCGCATATTCCTTGTCGTCCGCGGATACGAGCCGCACTTTCGCCGCTTTGCCCGCAAAGGTGTCGCTCACCGCGAAATCTTCAAAGCGCGGCACGCCGACATCAGCAGCTTGCGCCACGCTCATCCAGCACATGACCGAAACGAAGCCCATCAATAGAAACTTTTTCATTGCTCAATACCAGTGGTGTTTTTCCCAGAACAGCCGCGCTGATGCCGCAGTGTGATATCGCCCGAGAATATAGCGAATCCCGCCCTGGCATTCTTCAACTGCATTACCGAAAGATTTTTCGCCATTCGGATTCAATTCATATTGAGGCCGCAGCAACTGATAAAGCCCACGTGCGGACGACTTCCCATTGCGCACGTCAACCACACCGCTCGATTCCTGCGCCATGAGCCACAGCAAATCGTTGAATTGCGTGAGCGGCACGCCTTCAATGGCCATTGCCTTGCGAAGCGCATTCTGGGAAGTAGTCGGAACCGCAGTTGGATCGATAGCGACCCAACCCGTTTTGGCGGCTTTTGCCTGACGATGATTGTGTGCGTGTTTGCCCATGTTGGATTTTCGCTTTGATAATCGTTGCAACGAGATAGCTGACGAGCGCGATTAAATCATACGAATGGCTGTCACGGTTATGAAACCGTAATCTTCATGCCGATCTCCGCGCCCCTTCAACCCTGCCACCGTCTGGACGCACCCGTTTCGGGTGTGCTACCTTACGCGCACTTGCAACGTCCGCTCCACCTTCCTGCTGAAGCCTTCAGCAGAATCCAGCACGAGCCGCCTCCCATGAAGGCGGCTTTTTTGTAGTGGCGGTGGCCCGGCATAGCGATTCGAGCGAACCGCGCCTGCGAACTGCGGCCCATGCCGCGCGAGCGCAAACGGCGCCTCGCAACGCGCCATGCAAGCCGCCATGCAAGCCGCAAAGCCCTCACCCTAGTAGCAGTATCGATAATGATCCACGATCCAAACGACGCCGGCCTGCCCGACGAACTCCCGCCGCCTTCCACCGAAGCCGAAGGCCAACCGGCTGATGCCGACGCCGACGCGACTGCCGACACCCCGCACGAAGAAGCCCTGCATCGACGCCGCATCCGCAGCTTTGTCACGCGCGCTGGCCGCGTCTCGACCGGCCAGCGCCGCGCAATGGACGAACTCGGTCCGCGTTTCGTCGTGTCCTTCACACCGCAACAACCCGACTGGAACAGCGTGTTCGGCCGCGCGGCGCCACGCGTGCTGGAAATCGGCTTCGGAATGGGCGCGACCACCGCGGAGATCGCCTCGCACCGTCCCAACGACGACTTCCTCGGCGTCGAAGTGCACGAACCCGGCGTCGGCGCGCTGCTGAAGCTGATGGGCGAGCAGACGCTGTCGAACATCCGCATCATTCAGCACGACGCGGTCGAAGTGCTCGAACAGATGATCGCGCCCGACAGCCTCGACGGCGTGCACATCTTCTTTCCCGACCCTTGGCACAAGGCGCGCCACCACAAGCGCCGGCTGATCCAGCCGAAGTTCGTCGCGTTGCTGGTTTCGCGTCTGAAGCCGGGCGCCTATCTGCATTGCGCGACCGACTGGCAGAACTACGCCGAGCAGATGCTCGAGGTGCTGGGCGCCGATCCTGCGCTGGAAAATACCGCCAACGGCTACGCGCCGCGTCCCGAGTATCGTCCGGTGACGAAGTTCGAGCGCCGTGGGCTACGGCTCGGGCATGGCGTGTGGGATCTGGTGTTCAGGAAGCGCGGCGCGGTATAAAGCCGCGCTGCAGTTGTGCTCGCCATACGCAAAAAGGTCCGCAAACGCGGACCTTTTTTCATGACGCGGAAGACAAGCGGAGACTCAGTCCGCCCAGCTCAACGCGCCGCTGTAACCCACCAGCAGGATCAACAGTCCAAAGCCGATCCGGTACCACGCGAACACGGTGAAATCGTGTGTGGCGATGTAGCGCAACAACCAGCGCACGCAGGCGAAGGCGCTGATGAAGGCCGCCACGAAGCCGAGCGCGAAACTGCCGAGCGCGTCGATGGACAGCAGATGCCAGTCTTTATAGAGCTCGTAAGCCGTTGCGCCGAAGATGATCGGAATCGCGAGGAAGAATGAAAACTCCGTAGCGACGCGCCGATCGAGGCCGAACAACATCCCGCCGATGATCGTCGAACCCGAGCGCGACATGCCCGGGATCAGCGCAAAACATTGAGCGAGGCCGACTTTCAACGCATCCAGCGGGCTCAGATCGTCGACGTTCTGAACACGTGCCGCCACGTCGCCTCGCGCGCGCTGACGCGCTTCAGCCCACAGGATCACCACCCCACCCGCCACTAACGCGAACGCAACCGGCACGGGCGAAAACAGCGCCGCCTTGATGGCCTTCTCGAACAGCAGGCCGAGCACGACCGCCGGAATCGTCGCGATGATCACGTTCAGCGTAAAGCGCCTCGCGTCGGGCCGGCTGGGTAAGCCGGCCACCACGCTGCCGATGCGGCGGCGAAACTCCCAGCACACAGCCAGAATCGCGCCGAGCTGGATCACGACATCGAAGGTTTTCGCGTGATCATCCGTGAAATTGAGCAGACTGCCCGCGACGATCAAATGGCCGGTACTCGACACCGGCAAAAATTCCGTCAGCCCTTCGACGACGCCCAGAATCAGCGCCTTGCAAGCCATTAGCCAGTCCATCCGTGACCCTCATCGCTGTAGATAGTCGAAACGAACAGGGTCGGCACGGTGCGCGCGCGGCCCTGCCGGCCGCGCGCAGCGTCATTTCTCGACGATTTGCACGCGTATGCCGTTTGTAAGGATGGTGATTGTACCGGGTTCGTAATTCACCCCGGCAAATTGCAGTTGTTCGGGTTTGAAGGTGTAGATCGGGTAGTTGGTCAGCAACTGCGTAGCGAGCAGGGCCGCCGCGGCATTGATCTGCTGCGTATAGGCCTGCGCCTGCCCGCTCACGCTGACGTTGTCGACGTTCGGCGACTTCAGCACGACCGACTTGCTGGCGGCGTCGTAGGCCAGTTCGCTCGACAGCGTAAATACGCCGTCAACCGGTTGCGGCATGAATGGGCTCGCGAGCCGGGCGTCGAGCTTCACCGAGACGCGGTTCGCGTCCGGCAGGAAGCCGACCACCGGATTGGTCAGCGCGACGTCGAACACTTGCGAAACCGTGCGCTGATAGGGGAATTTGCGCTGCACCGCGTCCTGCACCTGCTGCTGCGAGAACGTGTAATGCGACGGGATGAACGGGAAAGTCGATGTCGCGCAGGCCGCCAGCGAGGCGGTGATGCCAAGCGCGGTGCAGCCTGTCAGCGCGGCAAGCAGGAAGCGGCGCCGGGTCGGCGCAGCGGGTCGAGTCATGCGAAATCTCCTGTGGAAGCCTTCTCGAGCATGCGGTTGCGTTGGGTTGTTTGTCCGGGTGAATGACATGGCGGAATCGTTCACGCGTTATCCGCGCACCGCCGGTTGCGGTTGAGTCTGCGTTTCAAGCTGGGTGAGCCACGCGAGCGCTTCACCGCGGCTCGTGCCGCACATGTCCATCTGCGGTTGCAGACCGGAACAGCACGCCGGCCGCTCCGGCTGACCAAAGATCGCGCAGCGCAGATCATCGCCGAGTTGCACGCAGCGCACGCCCGCCGGTTTGCCATTCGGCATGCCGGGGATCGGGCTCGAAATCGACGGCGCGATACAGCACGCGCCGCAATCGGGGCGGCACGCATGACCGGCCACATGGAACGGGGACTCGCGCTTCACAACGCTGTTCGGCACATCACTCACGACATTTTTCCTGAACTCGAAAACAGGCAACGCAACATACAACGCCATACCAGACCCGCATTGTGCCATCGCATCCCGTGCGACCTTTTTACACAATTCGGCGAAGGGTCGCTCACGTAAACTTGTTGGATACGAAAGGCCACGCTCAAGAGGCGTCTGCGCTGTTCGAACCGGTCCCGAGAATCCGCCGGTTCGTGCCTCTTCAAGGGTGGCTGTCAAACCCGAGCGCCCCATGACCACCGCCAACACGCTATTCCGCCCTGACCTGCTCGCCAAATACAGCGCGAACGGTCCACGGTATACGTCCTATCCGACCGCCTTGCAGTTCCGCGACGATTTCGATCCCGCCGACTATCTGCGCGCCGCCGCAGACCCAGGTGCTTCCACCACCGACCTCTCGCTGTACTTCCACATCCCCTTTTGCGACACCGTGTGCTTCTACTGCGGTTGCAACAAGGTCGCCACAAAGAACCGCGCGCACGCGCGTCCCTATGTCGAGCATCTGAAGCGCGAAATGGCTTTACAAGCGGCGTGTTTCGACACGCGGCGCCCCGTGTCGCAATTGCATTGGGGCGGCGGCACGCCCACGTTCCTGTCGCACGACGAAATGGCGGAACTGATGGCCGCAGCGAGCGAACACTTCACATTGCTGCCCGATACTGAAGGCGAATATTCGATCGAAGTCGATCCGCGCGAAGCGTCGCCCGAGACCATTGCACATCTGCGTATGCTCGGCTTCAACCGGCTCAGTCTCGGCGTGCAGGATTTCGATCCGGTGGTGCAGCAGGCGATCAATCGCGTTCAGCCGCTCGAGATGACTGCGTCTGTGATGCAAGCCGCGCGTGATACTGGCTTCCACTCGATCGGCGTCGATCTGATTTACGGGCTGCCGCACCAAACGGTCGATAGCTTCAGCCGCACGCTCGACACGATGATCGAACTCGCGCCCGATCGTCTTTCGGTGTTCGCGTATGCGCACATGCCGCAGCTCTTCAAGATGCAACGGCAGATGGATGCGGCCACGCTGCCCTCTCCCGCCGTGCGCCTCGCGATCCTCCAACGGGTAGTCGAGCGCTTGACCGACGCGGGCTACGTCTACATCGGCATGGATCACTTCGCGCTGCCCACCGACGAACTCGCGCGCGCACAAGCGCAGCGCACGTTGCATCGGAATTTCCAGGGGTACAGCACGCGGGCGGAATGCGATCTGATCGGCTTCGGCGCGTCGTCGATCGGCAAAGTCGGCGACGTGTACGCGCAGAACATCAAGGACCTGCCAGACTACGCCGCGGCAATCGATGCGGGCAAGCTCGCGATCACGCGCGGCGCGCGCCTCACTGCGGACGACCGTCTGCGTCGCGATGTGATCACTCAATTGATGTGCAATCTGGAACTACGCTTCGATGAATTCGAAGCGGCCTACGGCATCCGCTTCGTCGATACGTTCGAACCGGAACTGGAGCGCTTGCGCGGCTTCGAGCAGGACGGGCTGGTGTCGGTGAGCGACAGCAAGCTGGAAGTGCAGATGGCCGGACGCATGCTCGTGCGCAACATCGCGATGGTGTTCGACCGCTACCTCGGTCAGCAGACGCTCGAACGTTTTTCACGCACGGTTTGAGGGCTGAGCAGGCGAAGAAGGCGACCGGCTTGCCCGTCGTCGAATTTTCCGCCATAATCTGCGTCTTCGCCGCGAGCCATACTCTGGCGCGTGCGCTGCAAGACCTGCCCAGGTGGTGAAATTGGTAGACGCAGGGGACTCAAAATCCCCCGCCGCAAGGCGTGCCGGTTCGATTCCGGCCCTGGGCACCAAAAGTTGTTCCGGCATAAGCCGCATGCATTCCTAGAAACCCCGTAAAGTCAACGACTTACGGGGGTTTTTCTTTCCTGGATGATCCGGCTCGACCCGAGTACCGCTGGTGGTATCGGCAACCTCCTCGCAGACGGTGGTCGCATGTATTTCCAGCTCGATAAGTCCGGCGCGAAATACTGGCGGATGAACTACCGGTATCAGACATGCCGGGCGATCATCGGCCGGCATGTCAATAGTCGGCCACGATAAAGCGGCGCAATTGACGCACGAACTCCGCGCGGGCGGCGGCAGGCAGTTGCCGTCCGACGGGAATACGCTGCCAGCCGTCGCAAAGGTAGACGACGCCATCGCTGTCGTCGAGAGACACGGCCAAGCGGCCAGCATTCATCCGATGCATCGTGCGGCGTCCGCGCTCGTGTACTTCGACGATCACGAACGGGGGCGCGAACGTCAGCACCTCGCCGTCCGTCGCGTGCCTGGAGTAGGCGATAAAGGCGATGCCGACGGCCACGGTGCAAAGCATCGAGAAAAACAGCGTGAGCCACGCGCCGAATGCGAATGCCGTTACCACGCCGATCGCGAGGTCGAGCGCCATGAGGAACGCGGTCGCGGCGAGCGACTGCCGCGGCGTGAGGGAGCAGTTGCGCTTGATGCGCCACTCGCGGCTCGGCACACCTCCCTCGCCGTCGAAAGAGCCAGGCCCGTACGACCGCCTGAAGTATGCGTACATGATCGAAAGTCCCGCGTCGTGGAGCCATTCGTGACGCCCAATGGGCGTGCCGCGGTTCTCCAGCGTCGCCTGTTGCGTCAAGGTAGCGCGGGCGGGCTGCCCCGATTGCAGCGTCCACGCCGCTTGCAATGTCACCGTTCCGCTCGCATCGGTCTCGGCATCGAGCACCGTGACGACGAGCATCCGAGTGTCGGGCGGCTCCGGCGCGTCCGGGAAGATGAACACGCCTGGAGGCAGCCGGCTCGTCAGGTCCTGCACAAGCGTGCGCCGCATCAGTTGAGCCAGTGGCGCGCCCCACCGGTCGCTTTCGTCGGTCGAAAGCCGGTTCGGCAAAATCTGCGTGACGACTTCAGGCCGATCTTCCGGCTTGGCTTTTCTTTCGTCTCGTCTGGCCGACCATGACTATCTCGACGAGGTGCTCATGTTGTTGCGCGGCGAGCCTTTTCTGCTCTGGAGACCGGTCGATCAACATGGCACCGGACTACGATGGGCCGCCCGCGTCCGCCTTGAGCCCGCGGGATGTGTTGCGCTCCAGTCTCATGTACATGTTCGCCGCCACGATACCGAAGACGATGTGAGCGAACAGGCTGGCCCCGTTGCGTGCTTCTGCGAACCACGGAAAAAACCGTGTCATGCCGTAGAAATTAATCAGGTAAACGGCTGCAGCGAAAGCGCCACCCGCCAGTGAAGCCATCCCCATGCTCGAGTCAAGGTTGAATGACGTCATGATCAGACCGAGGATAAGCGCGAATACGATGGCAAGGGCAAAATGCATCACAAAGGCCCCGAGCACGATGCCAATTGAGAATGCTTGCTGCGATTGCAATGCGCCTCGTCCCAGCATGATCGCGGCGACCATGCGTGGGGGCTCCAGCAGACTTGCGCCCGTCATCAGTGCCATCAGGATAACCCCTAACGCCAGGAACACAGCGCCTGCGATGACGCCTGCGAGCACGGCTGCCCGCCAGTCAGGCTGGCCGTGTGTGAAATGATGGGAATCCATGCGAAGTTCCACAATTTCTCTCCCGATTGATTCGGATAATTCATTCTAGTCCTACAGCTCGCGAGACTGATAGCGCCGCATGGCTATCGCCACCCCGACGGACGATCCTCGTTCTGGCGACGACGTGGCGTGATGAACTGCACGTGCAAGAGACCCTTGAGGCACGTCAGTTGTTGGGAGGTAGGAGAGTTGTTCGCAGCAGACCTGTCAGCGGATCGATAATTAATCTTTTAGCTCACAGTGGAGGATCAAATGTCTGCGAAGTCGAAAGCACAACAGATGGCTGCGCAATTACCGCCGAGGCGCTGGAAGATCATTTCGGCGCCCATTGCGCGCTGGAATCCGCCTTAATGGCTGCCTTCGACAACGGCCGCAATCCTTTCCGTTCGGTTTACGCGGAAGCGATCGACCAGAACGGCGGCAAAGGAGTAGTGTTACATAGCGGACTGTTCAGAGTGGACGGCACGCAACCCGATCGCGGCACCACGGCATAGTCCCGGCGCGTGCCACCGCATGCACCTCTGTCTCGGCGCGGGTAAGGTGGGGCGGCATAGTCTGCAACCGCTAGTCAACGATGGAAGGAGGACACATGTCACTCATCGTCGCAGCACGCTTTACGACATTCCCCGCCGCTGAAGACGCGGCGCAACGGCTCTTCAATGCCGGTTTCGTCGAGGAGGACGTCACACTGTTTTTCGTCAATCCGATCGGCCAGCACGCACGTTTTCGGCCCGGCGGCGATATCAGCGCCGACACAAACGCGAGGGAGGCGCCGAAGGGTGCCGAGATAGGCATCACGATTGGCGCAGCGGTTGGCGCCGTGGTCGGCGTCGGGATCTTCGCGGCGTTTTCGGCGCCGCTTATCATGTCGCTGGTCGCGGCCGGGGTGAGTGCGTATGTCGGTTCATTGGTCGGCGCGATGATGCGCACGCGTGACGCCTGCGACGAAGAAACCCGTGAATGCGGCGTGCTGGTGGCCGTACACGTGTCGCAGGACAGCCAGTTGGACGCCGCACGGGTGCTGCGCGATGCCGGAGGCGCGGCGATCGAACGCGCGACCGGCCGCTGGCAACAAGGGCGGTGGGCCGACTTCGATCCGCTCAGCCAGCCTGTGCCGCTCAACGAATTCAGTGAGAAGCACGCCTGATTTGAAGGTGTTTTTCGCCGAGATTTTCAGCGAGCCAGGAAACAAAAACGGCCCGGCATTTGTCGGGTCGTTTTGTATTCGGAGCGGTGCGTTCCAGGCACTCGCCTGAGAAACGGTCGGCGAAGCGGTCAGTGGAAGAAGAGTTCCCGCATGCCGAAGGTGTGATCCGCTTCGGCAGCCATCAGCACCATCAGCACCAGCAGGCACAGGGGCGGTATCAGAATGGCGTACACCAGCGCCAGCCGCTCCCACATCATGTGCATGAAAATCGACACGATCAGCCCGGCCTTGGCGATCATCAACACGACGATCAGCGTCCAACGCAGCAGGCCTTGCACGTGGAAGTAATCCACCATGTACGACATCGTGCTCAGGACGAACAGCAGGGCCCAGATCTTCAGGTAGATGCCGATCGGATGCTGCTGGCCGTGCGCGGCGTCGGGTCGATGGGCGGGATCGGTGTGGTCCATGGTCTGCCTCACCACAAATAGAACAGCGCAAAGATGAACACCCACACGAGGTCGACGAAGTGCCAGTACAAGCCGGCAATCTCGACGATCTGGAAGTTGCCGTGCTCGGTGAACGCCGGTTGCAGGATCTTGCGTGCGATCAGCAGCAGGTAGATCACGCCGCAGGTCACGTGAAAGCCGTGGAACCCGGTGATCATGAAGAAGCACGCGCCAAACTGCGCCGCGCCCATCGGGTTGCCCCAGGGGCGGATACCTTCATGGACGATCAGCTTGGTCCATTCGAAGGCCTGCATCGACACGAAGGTCGCGCCCAGCAGCGCGGTCGCCAGCAACAGTGCGGCGGCGCGCTTTGCGTTGCGGCGGTAGCCAAAGTTGACAGCCATCGCCATGGTGCCGCTGCTGGTGATCAGGGTGAACGTCATGATGGCGATCAGCAGCAAGGGCACATCCACGCCGCCCACAGTGAGCCCGAACACCTTGGAAGGGTCGGGCCACGGCACCGTGGTCGACATGCGCACCGTCATGTAGCCGATCAGGAAGCTGCTGAAGATGAAGGTGTCCGACAGCAGGAAGATCCACATCATCGCCTTGCCCCACGGCACCTTGAAGGCTTCGCGGTCGCCCGACCAGTCCGTGACGATGCCGCGCCAGCCGTCAGGCCCGGCGTCGGTGGGCGTGGTGGCAGCGGATTCGGTGGGGAGCGTGGGCGTGGTCATGGCGCGGCTCCATACAGCGGCCCGCAGATGGCGGCGACGAACTCAGGGGTGATCCACCACATCGCCGCCAGCAGCACGAGCCAGACAGCCAGCAGGAAATGCCAGTAGATGGCGCACAGCACGATGGCGCGCTGGGCCCGGAAGGGGTCCCCGCGCTGGAGACGCGCGATCGTCACCGCCCAGGCCACCAGCCCGCCCAGCACATGCAACCCGTGCAGGCCGGTGAGCAGGTAGAGGAAGCTATTGGAAGGATTGACGGTGACGGTCTGCCCGGCCGCCGACAGCATGCGCCAGGCGGTCAGTTGTCCGATCACGAAAACGGCCGCTAGCACACCGCCGGACACCAGCCACGCCGCGCGGTGCAAGGTCATCTGCCGGGCACGCTGCATGGCAATGCTTGCCAGCACCAGCGCGCCGGTGTTCCACCACAGTAGCAACGGATGCGGGATCGGCTGCCAGTCGGGCTCGCGCATGCGCATTGCATAGGCGAACAGCAGCAGTGAAAACAATGTCGTTGCCACCGCCATGAAGACGATCAGGCCGATGCGGCTCGCATTCGGCAAGACAGGTGGCGCGTCAGGAACGAAGGGGCGGGGCAGTGTGGTCATTCGCGTGCCTCGCCGGGTTGAAGCGTCGGGTGGGCCGGTTCAGGCGCAGTCGCAGGCGCAGGCGGCTGGTTTTGCGGGACGAAGTCTTCCTCGTGCCCCGGCGGGCTGTATTCGTACGCCCAGCGGTAGACGACGGGCGGCGCGGCGCCCCAGTTGCCGTGCACTGGCGGCGTTTGCGGCGTCTGCCATTCCAGCGTGGTGGCCCGCCAGGGGTTGCTGTCGGCACGCTTGCCGCGCACCAGGCTCCACGCCAGGTTGTACAAGAACAGCAACTGCGCCGCCCCAACGATCAGCGCAACGACGGTGATGAAGGTGTTGAGCGTCTGCGCCGAAGACGGAATGAAGCTGTAGCCCTCATACGCGTAATACCGCCGCGGCATGCCCAGGATGCCGAGATAGTGCATCGGGAAGTAGATCGCATAGGTGCCGAGGAAGGTAACCCAGAAGTGCACGCGCCCGAGCGTGTCGTTGAGCATGCGGCCCGTCACCTTCGGATACCAGTGGTACATACCGCCAAACACCACAAGGATCGGCGACACGGCCATCACCATATGGAAGTGCGCCACCACGAAGTACGTGTTCGACAGCGGAATGTCCACGCTCACGTTGCCGAGGTAGAGCCCGGTCAGCCCACCCAGGACGAAGGTGCTAATGAAGCCGATGGCAAACAGCATGGGCACGGTCAGGTGGATATCGCCGCGCCACAGCGTCAGCACCCAGTTGTAGACCTTGAGGGCGGTCGGGATGGCGATGATGAGCGTGGTGGTGGCAAAGAAGAAGCCGAAGTACGGATTCATGCCGGCGATGAACATGTGGTGCGCCCAGACCACGAAGCTCAACGCACCGATGATGATGATGGCCCACACCATCATCTTGTGGCCAAAGAGGCTCTTGCGCGCGTGCGTGCTGATGAGGTCCGACACGATGCCAAAGGCCGGCAGCGCGACGATGTAGACCTCCGGATGCCCGAAGAACCAGAACAGGTGCTGGAACAGCAGCGGGCTGCCGCCGGCATGCTTGAGCGTCTGCCCCATCGACACCACGGCCGGTATGAAGAAGCTGGTGCCGAGTGTCTTGTCGAGCAGCATCATCACCGCCGACACGAACAGCGCCGGAAACGCCAACAGCGCCATGATGGTCGCCACGAAGATGCCCCATACCGTGAGCGGCATGCGCATGAGCGTCATGCCGCGCGTGCGCGCCTGCAGCGTGGTGGTGACGTAATTCAAGCCGCCCATCGTTGTCGCGACGATGAAGATCGCCAGCGACACCAGCATCAACACGATGCCCCATTCCACGCCCGGCGTGCCCGGCAGGATGGCCTGGGGTGGATACAGCGTCCAGCCCGCGCCGGTCGGCCCGCCTGGCACGAAGAAGCTCGCCATCAGCACCAGCACGGCCAGCAGGTAGACCCAGTAGCTCAGCATGTTGAGAAACGGGAACACCATGTCGCGCGCGCCCAGCATCAGCGGGATCAGGTAGTTGCCAAAGCCGCCCAGAAACAGCGCCGTCAGCAGGTAGATCACCATGATCATCCCGTGCATGGTGACGAACTGGTAGTAGTGGTTGGCGTCGATGAAACTGAACTTGCCCGGAAAACCGAGCTGCAACCGCATCAGGTCCGACAACACAAGGCCGACCAGGCCGACGGCGATGGCCGTCAGCGAATACTGCACGGCGATGACCTTGTGGTCCTGGCTCCAGACATAGCGGGTCCAGAAGCTTTGCTGGGCGTGGTTGGTGTGCGCGTAGGGCATTGCGTCTGCTCCGCTAGGGTTTGGCTGCGCTGATGGCGGCCGGGCCGCCTTGCGATTCGATGTAGGTCACCAGCGCGGTCAGCTCCTGCTCGGTCAGGTCGAAGTTCGGCATGATGGGTGCGAAGCCCTTCACGACGCGGGCCTTCGGATCGCGGATGAAGGCGCGCAGATAGGCTTCGTCCACCTTCGCGGTGCTGCCGTCGGCCATCGTTTCGGTCTTGCCGTACAGGCCCTTCCATGTGGGGCCCACGCGCGGACTGCCGTCCACGGTATGGCAGGCGAAGCAGCCCTTGGCCTCTGCGAGCGTCTTGCCCTGATCAGCGAGCGCCTGGGCGCTGCCGCCTGCAGCGGCGGGTGCGGCCTGCACCCTGGCCTGCTGCCGCTGCGCGAACGTGCTCTGCTGCGCCAGCCAGCGCGAGAACGATGCTTCGTCTTCCACCACCACCACGCCGCGCATGTTGGAGTGCCCGATACCGCAAAGCTGCGCGCACAGGATGTCGTAACGCCCTGCCTTGGTCGGCGTAAACCAGAAGGTGGTCACCATGCCGGGCACTATGTTCATGCGCGCACGGAACGGCGGTACGTAGAAGTCGTGCAGCACGTCGCGCGACCGTGTCAGGACCTGGATCGGCCGGTTGAGCGGCAGGTGCACCTCGGGCGTCTCGATCAGGTAGTTGTCACGGCCGTTGGGGTCGCCGGGGTTCAGGCCGAAGGGGTTGTCGTTGCTGATGTAGCGCACGTCCGTCGTGCCCAGCTTGCCACCGGGGCCGGCAAAGCGGAAGCGCCATTGCCATTGCTGGGCGAGCACTTCCATCTGCAGCACGTTGCGCGGCGGCCGTACGAAGTCTGCGTAGACGAAGAGCCCCGGTGCCAGCAACGCTGCCACGCCGACAGTGGTCAGGCCGATCAGCCACCATTCCAGCCGCTTGTTGTGCGGCTCGTAAGCAGCGCGATGACCCCTGCGGTGGCGGTAGCGCACCAGTGCGATCACGATGAACAGGTTGATCGCGATGAAGAGCGCGCCGGTAATGACGAGCGTGATCGTCAGCATGTCGTCCATGCGCACCCAGTTCGAGGCGATCGGCGTGATCCACCAGGGACTGGCAAAGTGAAACCCCACCGCCAATACGATGATCAGGATCAGGGCAATCGCAAGCGACATAGGCCACCTCGCTGCGTGTCACTCGTTGGAGCCGCTAACAAAAAAGGCTCCTGGCGTCGTTGTGCCGCCTTGCCGTACTTCGTACTGCCTGCGCCGGCACTTCTGCCAGGACCGCTTCGCTGAGCGTTGTAAGCGGCCCTAAAACAAAGGTAGTCCTCTCCTCTGCATCGTGCAAGACAGCGTCAGGGGGAAGCGCGCCCCATATACGGATCGCGCGAATGGAGGAGTCACTTGCCGCGATGCAATACAAAACGGCCGCCTCCAGCATTGGTTGCCGAAGCAGCAGTTTCCCAAGGGCGCCGGGTGTTTAGGGTCTGTTCACGTATGCGACGTGCGTACGACGACTTGCTGCCGGCGCGGATCACATCGCGACATATCCATGTCCTCGCGAATCACAGTGTCGCACTCGAACAGTTACCCGAGACATCCTTGCTGCAAAGCAGCGACGTCGTGCACTCGCTCGAACGCGGCGTGGCGCTCGGCGGTGCGACCGGCGCGCTTCTCGGCCTCGTGGCACTGGTGTATCTAGACGAGGCCATCGGCGCCCCCTTTGGGTCGAATACGGCCCAATACATGTCAAGCGGAGTCTCGACATGGCACATATGCAAAAGACAGAATGGCCAGCCAAAAGCACGTGAATGACCTAGTACCCACGCCCGGTGGTATTTTTGGTGGTATCCGTACCGGCAAAATTCCACGAACCCGCTCCAGCAAAGCGATAGCCGGAATTTTTCCATTCCGGCCCTGGCACCAAAAGTTGTTCCGGCATGAGCCGCATGCATTCCGAGAAGCCCCGTAAAGTCAACGCCTTGCGGGGTTTTTTCTTTCCTGGATGATCCGGCTCGAAGCAGGCGCACGGTGACAACCGTGAGCGTTGTGTACACACACGGAGCTAGTGCCGCCTATCCTTGGAGATAGGCGAACCGCAGGGCTCCGTTCATGATCAATTTGCACGAACTCCGGTATGTTCGGCTCGGTACCCGCGACATTGACGCCGCGACGAAGTATGCCGCCAATATCCTCGGATTACAGCTGGTGCGCCGCGAGGGCGGGTGGGCCTACCTGCGCTCAGATCAGCGCGATCACACGCTGGTCTACTTCGAGGGTGATCCAAACGACAATACCATCGCATTCGACGTCGTCACGAATGAGGCGCTCGAGCATGCGGGCGCGGTGTTGGAGCAGAACAGTTTCCGCATACACGTCGGCGGTCGCGACGAGTGCGACCAACGTCGGGTACGCGCCTTCATCAGTTTCAGGGACCCGTCGGGCAATCAGGTCGAATTGGTGTTCGGCGCCCTGCATAGCGGCCGCCGTTATTTTCCATCACGCGACGCCGGAATTACTGGCTTCAGCCATGTGGGGCTGCGCACCACCGATCCCCGACGCGACGAGATGTTCTGGACGAAACTGTGCAATGCGCGTGTTAGCGACTGGATCGGACCTGCTCCACTATTGAGGATCGACGAGGTGCATCACAGGATCGCCCTCTTTCCGTCCTCGTTTGCCGGTATTCAACATATCAATCACCAGGTTGAAAACATCGACGACCTCATGCGCGCCTGGTACACCCTGCGTGAACAGGGGATACCCATTCGGTTCGGACCCGGGCGGCACCCGACCTCGGGCGCCGTCTTTCTCTACTTCGAGGGACCTGACGGAATGACTTATGAATATTCGACTGGCGTTCGTCTGATCGGGCCGGATGAGGAGGCGACCTGGTGCCCCCGCCAGTTCCCGTTCGACTCCACCGGCTTTTGCATGTGGGGCGCCAAACCCGACATTCCGGAGTTTCAAACCTGACACGTGACCAGATTCATGGTTGATCGCGCCAGAACATAAAGGCCACCGGAGACGGCGTGCTGATAGCGCGCGGGCGCAGGCTTCCTGCCGGCACCCTACTCGAAGAGACAAACGGGATTCCGCGGCTGCAGGGAGAACGCCATGGCGACGATCAGAACTGTCGATGTCCAGGACTTCATCAACTCGCACAAGTTGTCGAGGTATCAGCTTCTGATCGTCGCGCTGTGTTTCCTGACGGTCGCGCTCGATGGTTTCGATACCGCGAGCGTCGGGTTTATCGCGCCTGCCATCAGGAAGCAATGGGCACTGAGTGCGCTTCAGTTGGCGCCTGTGTTCGGCGGCGGCCTGTTTGGTCTGATGATAGGGGCACTCCTGTTCGGTCCGCTCGCCGACAGGTTTGGGCGCAAACCCGTACTCTGCCTTTCAGTGGCGTTTTTCGGCGCAATGTGCCTGTGGTCCGCCTATGCGACTTCTCTGCGCGAACTCATACTTCTGCGGTTCCTGACTGGGCTGGGCCTTGGCGGGGCCATGCCGACGGCCATTGCGATGACATCCGAATTCGGTCCCGCGAAACAGCGCTCGCTATTGGTGACGAGCATGTTCTGCGGCTTCACGTTAGGCGGGGCATCGGGGGGCGTAGTCGCCTCACTGATCATTCCCCTGCATGGCTGGCAGGGCGTGCTGCTAGTCGGTGGGGCAATGCCGTTGATGCTGGTGCCGGTTCTAATATGGCTGCTGCCCGAGTCGGTCCGGTACCTGGCGCTGTCCGGCCGAATGCAGGAGCAACTGGCTCGCACGCTCCGCCGCATCGCGCCGCAGGAGCCGCTCGACCATGCGACGTTCACTGTCCCCGAGAACAAGATCAAGGGATCTCCGGTCCGCAACCTTTTCAGCAAGAGCTTGATCGTTGGCACCGTCTGTCTCTGGCTGACCTTCTTCATGAGTCTGTTGGTGTATTACCTGCTCACCAGTTGGCTGCCGACAGTCATTAGCAACACAGGCATTCCTTTGGGTATGACTGCGCTGATCGCCGCAGCGCTGCCCCTGGGCAGCACGGTCGGCGCCGTACTGATCGGCCGACTGATGGACAGGCACAGTCCCTGTCTGGTGCTCACGGGTTCCTATCTTATTGCCGCCATGTTTATCCTGCTCATCGGCGTCGCCTCGTCGTTGCCGATGCTGGTGTTCGCAGTCTTTGGGGCTGGTCTTGGAACCGGAGGCTCGCAGACCGGCGTCAATGCACTGGCGGCGGCCTACTATCCCACCGCCAGCCGCGTTTCCGGTGTGAGTTGGGCTCTTGGCATTGGCCGGGTGGGTTCGATCGTGGGTTCGATGGTCGGCGGCGTGCTGCTAGCCATGCATCTGGGCCTGTCCTTCATGTTCGTGCTGGTTGCGATTCCCGCTATAGTTGCTGCACTCAGCATGTTTGGCATGGGGCGCTACGAGGCCACGCACAAATCGTCTGAAGTTGTTCAAGCGATCCCTGGTTCCGTCAAGCTTTAGGGGCCGTCAGTGCCTGATTCTCCCTGAGGAGCGCGGCGACCCACAGGTGTCCACGTTCTATCGATATGTCCAGCGACGGTGTGTGACAAACGTGAGTGGCGTCACCGCGCAAATAACCATCGCAATCCCTATCCATGGGCCAGCCCCCGTCATCTGCGCGAAGTAGGACACCAGTCCGGTCAAGGTCGCACCGGCAAGCGAAACAGTGATGAATCGCCAGACGTTCCGCACACGCAGCGACGACGAAAAACTCCAGAGCGTGTTCACAAGATACGACCAGCAGGTCGCGCATGCGAACGCGACCGTGTTCGCGAGAAACTGCGACGTACCGGCGTGTGATATCAACGCGACGGCCACGCCGACATGCAGGCCAGTCGCCGACAGTCCGCAAACACCGAAGCGGATCAGTCTTGTCAACTCGGTGCTGTTTTTCATGCCGGTGTCACTTCGCTGTCAGCACAGCGAGCAGCGACACGCCGCACGGCAACGCGCCATGTGACACCCAGTGACGCTCGGCACTGAAGATCCGATAGAGGAGCATGTTCAGAGCACCGGTCGGCGTGGCATCGCCGCTCGACCGGTCGTGCTTGAGCAGACGATCGATAAAACGCACGGCAATCGCCAGCGGAAGCAGCAGCGTGTTGAAGTAAGTCATGCGTTCGATCTGATACCCTGCCTCATCGGCGCACGCCGCGAGCGCCGTTCGACCATAGCGTCTGTGATGGTGAAGATAAACGTCGTGCGCGCTCCACAGCCATTGGTACGCCGGCACTGTTACGACGATTTTCCCGCCGGGGGCCAGTACTTCCCGCATGCGCGCAAGCGAGCCAACGTCGTCGGCAATGTGCTCGAGGCAATCGAAAAAACAGATCAGGTCGAAGCGTTCGGAGTCGAAAGGCAGATCATCCGGGCAGCGTCCTGCGCGGATATCGAAACGCTCTCCGGTGCTTTTTGCGGTCAGCATCCGCGCTGTCTCGTCCATCTCCATTCCGCTCACACTGCCGAACTCGGCGAGCATTTCCAGGTTGCCGCCGGTGCCGGAGCCCACTTCGAGCACACGCGCGCCGGAGGGCAACATAAGGCGGCGCAGCACCGAACTCAACACATCGCGCCGGCCGCGAAACCACCAATGTTCGGCCTCGGTTTCGGCCATCTGAAGATAAGCATCGGGGGACATGATTCACACCTCCACGATTCAGCGGCCAGCGAACCGCACGCGTTTGCGCGACGGTTCGAACCGCAGGGTGTTCGACACGCGTGCGCTGTTGCGCCCGACCGGCAGCGTGCTGATCTTGCTACTTTCCTGATAGCGGCGGCGCACGAGATAGACCGGCCGTCCCTTCGTCTCGTAGTAGATTCGGCCGATGTATTCGCCGACCACGCCGATCCCAATCAACTCGATACCCCCCATGAACAGCATCACGGAAAGCAGTGACGCGTAGCCCGGCACCGGGTTGCCGAGCCATAGCGTGCGGCCGATGATGAAGCCGCCATACACAAAAGCGACCGTGGCGATCGCAAGGCCAATATAGGTCCAGCTCCGCAGCGGCACGGTACTGAAGCTCGTGATGCCTTCGAGCGCAAAATTCCACAACCGCCATCCGGAGAATTTCGAATGACCGGCGCTGCGCGGCTCGCGCTGGTATTCGACAATCACGGTCCGATATCCGACCCACGCAAACAGCCCTTTCATGAAGCGCCGACGCTCCGGCAAGCTTCGCAGTGCGTTGACGACCTGGCGGTCCATCAGTCTGAAGTCGCCGACGTTCTCCGGCAGCTTCACTTCAGACAGCGCATTGTGAACGCGATAGTAGATCGCGGCGGCGGTGCGTTTCGCGAAGGTGTCGCACGCGCGGTTAGACCGTTTGGCGGCAACCACTTCTGCTCCGCTGCGCCAATGTTCGATCATCACCGGGATCAGGCTCGGCGGGTCCTGAAGATCCGCGTCAATAGGAATCACCGCGTCGCCGAATGCTTCGTCGATACCGGCCGTCAACGCCGCCTCCTTGCCGAAGTTTCGCGTCAGGTCGATGACACGTATGCGCGCGTCGCGCACGCTGGCGGCGATCAGCTTATCGAGCGTGCCATCGCTGCTGCCGTCGTTGACGCAGACTATTTCGAAACGCGTCGATGCAATCCCCTCGAGAACCGGAACGATCTCGCTGAAGAAATGATCTACCGCCTCGCCTTCGTTGTAGAACGGCACTACCAGTGAAATCAATGGAATATTATTTTGTTCAAACATGATTACCTCCCCGTAATTCTGATTTGATGCTATGAGCCGGTGGGAATGTGGGGCGCACATTGCGCACGTTTGTCTCCGGCATTTCCTTCTTTTGTGTAGTGGCCCTCACTCGTCGGCATAACGTTGGAAGACCGGGGCCGCGCGCCTTTCCAGCGCGATGCGCCGCAGCAGCATCCCGAGCGTTGTCAGCGAGATCAACGGCAAGAACTGGAGTGGCCCGCAGGCAATGACCAACATGCCCCCAAGCGGCGCGATCCAGAGCACGGCCAGCCATTCCCGTTCGCCGCGCTCCCAACCAGCAACCAGCGCATACCGGCAATACCATGCGATCAGCACACCGAACCAGGCGAGATCGTAGTCGTAGAGATATGGGCTCACGAGCAGGCTCGCGCAGATCAACGTTGCCGCACGCAGGGCATACGAGCATTCACGGCTCCACCCGTAACAGACGGCAGCCGCGGCGATCAGCGCACACGCGCCCTGCGCCGCGTAAGCGAGCCCAGCCGGCGCATGAACCAACGTAGCGAGCGCGAATACAGTTGGCACTCGTGCCAGCGTGGCGTGTGCGGACTCGATGCTGTAAGTGGCAATCCCGGTGTTATGCAGGAATGCAGTTAGCGTTTGAGCGCCGAACACGAGCACCGCAAGCGCGAGTGTGGCCCCGGCCGTCAACACGAAGGCAGCCAGCGCGCGCCAGGACCGGGAGCACAGCAGCGCCAGCGGAAACAGCAGGACCAGTTGCGGCTTCATGCACAACAGGCCCAGACAGACCCCTGCAGCAACCGGCCGGCGGCGCAACCATACAAGTCCGCACCCTGCAAGCGCGGCTGTCAACAAGCCGTTTTGCCCGGTGCTGATGACGAAAAGCGCACCAGGAAAGAACAGCACGGGCAGGATAGCGTGCCGGTCCGGCACGATGACCCTGATCACCTTGACGAAGAACGCGTATGCGCCACCGAGCCATAGCACCGCAGCCGCCTTGTAGGGAAGCAGCGCGAGCGGAACGACCAGCAACAGCGTGTTTGGCGGATACAGCCACGGCAGGACGCCGTTGACGGTGCCGAGGTACGGCACCGTGCCGATCTCGGTCACGGACAGCGCCTTGACGTTATAGGCGTCGACTGCGTGCCCATGCAGGGCAAGAACTGCAGCACTCCAGAACGGCAGGAAATCGACCATGAATGGACTCGTGCCGCTCAGCCCGTTCTGCCTGCTCATCCGGACCAGCAAGATTGCGATGAATAATGTGTAGCACCCAAATACGATAATCGGGTATAGCCGCAGACGATCCGCGTTGAGCCAATGCGGACGCCTCGCCGGACCCGCTGCGTGCAATACCGGCAGCGGCCGGCATTTCGGCGAGGCATGGCGAAACGTGTGCAGGTTCATGCCGCCTCCTGCGCATCGAGCCGCGTGCGCCGCACGATAACGAGCAGAGCGAGAAGCAGGACCACCGGTCCGATTTGCGGCAACAGGGCCAGGCGATTGAGGTACTCGTATAGCGGCAGCAGCCACGCCACCACCAGAATGACCTGCTCGCCGCGCCGCCAGCCCTTTTCCAGACCACACACCGCCATACAGGCAAGCGCCACGCCAAGCCAGGTCAGTTCGTAGAACCACAGATAGGGGTTGGCGAGCAGCGTCGCCACTGCCAGTACCGCAGCCCGCATACGCAGATCGTCTGTGCGTTTCCACACATAACACGCGGCCACAGCCGCGATTATTGCAACGCCGCCTTGCGCGATATAAGCCATGGCAATCGATACGTCGGCGAGGCGCAACGCGGCGAACGGGGTCGGAGACACAAACCAGTACAGCATGCGGCTCTCGAGCACCAACTCTCGCACGAGGCTCGTGCTGGCCGCGAACGCGTGGAGCGATTGAGTGCCGCACACCAGCACACTGAGCGCCGCAAACACCGCTGCGCTGATCGCTGCCACCCACATGGTTTTCCATGCACGCGCCGCGATCAATACCACCGGAAACAGCACCGCCAATTGCGGTTTGGTCGCCAGCAAGCCGATGCAAATGCCGGCTAGTACGGGTTTTTTCTCAGTCCAGCGAACGGCGAAGGTCATCAGCGCGGCGGTCAATAAAGCATTCTGTCCAATGACAGCTGCGACATAGACACCCGGGTACGCCAGCACGACGAGCCCCGCAATCTGCGGTCGGCGAAAGTGCGCGGCGAAACCGCTGACACCTAACGTGCCCGTTGCAAACAACCAGGTGCCGACGCACACGAACAGTAAATAGCAGAGGGCGTAAGGCAGAAGAGCAAGTGGTGTGACGAGCAGCAGCAGCGTCGGCGGATAAAGCCACGGCAAAAAGCCATGCCCGACATACGCACCGAAAAGCGCCGATTCTGCCCGTGCAAACGTAGGATAGTCGTAGACCGCCGCCGGCGAGCCGTTCAACATCATGTGCGATGCAGTCCAGAACACCGAGAAATCGATGCCTGGCCGGGTGGCGTCCGTTGCCATAAAGCCGCGGCTGGTCCAACCCCACGCCGCCAGGACGATGACGTTCAGCACGAGCATCACACAGCTATACAGCAGCACGCGTTCGCGTGTCAGCCAGCTATGGATGCGGCGTTCGGCGCCGAGCGCTCCCCGATCTGAAAAGTACATGATCCCCGCCTCGTACGAGAGCCGGATATTTTTTCGCATCCGGTCTATCTGATTTTTTGGTTTCCATTCCTAAGCGAACGAATGGTTCATCGCGCGCTTGTGGTCGCTTCATTGTTGTAGGAAACACTTGGACTTTCAAGACATCGTTTTCCTCACCGATCGTGGTACCTGTCAAAGTCACGCGTCACAGCGCAAATTCGACGCGTTTTCTGGCGTCCCGGATGAGTCGCGTGTCAAATTTGAGACGGTTCGGACTGGCAGGCCCATGGAAATGCCGTCGATCTCATCGACGCCGGCGTTCAGACCGACCCAGGGTAAATCGCGAGATATTTTCCGCAGGGCAACGACCGGCGGGCCTCTCCGGGATTCTGCCTCCGGCGGGTTGGCGCCCGAAATCGTCGCAGATTAGAGACAACCTGTGCGCCGGAGGTGGGATTGAACAACACGCAAACCGGTGTCACCTCCGTATTTCCTGGCATTTGGGGAAGCTGGCCCAGAGCTTGCGAAGGAAAGGGCGCGGAAGTCGACGACGTGACGACCGGCGCGATTCAGGTAGCAGGTACGAGAAAGAACCTGAAAACGCGACTGGAGTCAGCCACGGGGAAGTTTCTTCACATACGCAGCTGCAATCATCAAAGACAGCGCGGATGGAAAGAGAACAGATGGTGGTCGCCGACTGACTAGCGTGCTCCGGCTTAGGCCGGAAGCCAATAACGAGCAACAGAAGGCAAGGACCACAACATGAACATCGATCAAACAAAACGACGGGCCCACCGTCGCCACAGCGACACCAGCTTCACGTTCCCGGCAGCAACCACGTCGATCATTCGCCGCGTGCATCGTCGCGCCGACAATGATCTCCACGGCCCCACCCCCTGGCAATTCGCCAGGCACTTGCTCCGTGGTCTGTTTCCTCGCATCGAATCTTCCGGCCAGATCGGTTTACATGCATCCACGTGTATGTCGACGCGGCCGGCCTAGACTCGGCACCCTTTTTTCCGCAGTGCCCGTAGTACCTTCCCTCAGCCAATTCAGGTCAAGGGTTTCTAATTAGTTATCCAAAGGAGTTCGCCATGCAACATTTCATCGCCCAAGCCAAGCGTTTCGTTCGTGACGAAGATGGTGTAACCGCCATTGAATACGGACTGATCGCTGCCCTGATCGCCGTCGTCATCATCGGTTCCGTAGGGATCGTTGGTACAAAGCTGAACGCGGTCTTTACGACGATCGGTACCGAACTATAAGCCGCGCGCCGACGGACGATGTCGATCCGTTGATTCGTCCGTCTCCGCCGGGCCTTCCATTCTGACAGCAATCCATAACCTACACAGGAGATAGCAATGAATGCGATGAGAGAGGCGGCACGACGCGTCACGCTGCTGCGGTCCTTCCGGACTGACGCAGCCCGCATCAAACGTTTCGTGTCAGACGAACTAGGTGTGACGGCCATCGAGTATGGCCTTATCGCCTCACTAATTGCGGTGGTCATCATCGGCGCCGTAGCGCTAGTCGGGACAGATCTGAACGCGGTATTCACCACCATCGGAAGCGAGCTGTAGAGACGGGATTTGACGGGTGAGCGACCCTCTGTCTCTCCCGTCTTCCCCAAGATCATTGCGTGTTCCACCGTCGGGCGAAACCGACGACGAACCAATTCGGGAGACAGCCATGCACGCATGGAGCGACATTGCGAAGCAATTGCTGCGGGACGACAGCGGCGTCACTTCGATCGAGTACGCGCTGATCGGGTCACTCATTGCAGTGACGATCCTCGGCGCGGTCGCAACGCTTGGCAGCTCCGTGAGCAATCTCTATCAGCGCATCGCGACCAAGGTTGCGGCGGCGCTTTCATAAACGCAGAAAAAACCATCGAGACCCGACATGTTTCTGCCCCCACAGCCCATTCCTGCATGCGTGATTGCGCTGGCCATCGTGACAGCCAGCACAGACCTCACTTGCCGGCGGATTCCGAACCGGATCATCGCGATCGGGCTCGCCGCCGCGCTTATCGTGCAGATCCGGCTGAATGGCCCGCTTGCCGGAAGTGCGGACTGGCTCACGGGCGCCCTGACCGGGTTCGCGGTGCTGCTGCCCTTCTATCTGTTGCGGGGCATGGCCGCCGGCGACGTGAAACTGCTTCTGACGATCGGCGCCTGGGTCGGACCGGCGATGACCGTCCGTATCGCCCTGGCAACGTTCGTCGCGGGCGGGATCTGGTCGCTGTGTGTCACCTTGCGGCGCGGGCGCACGAGGCAATTGCTCGTGAATCTCTGGTGCCTCGTAAGCAGCGCATGGAACCCCGGACGACAGATGGCCGGGACTCCTCAGTACCAGCAGATCGAATCGGTTGGATCACTGCCCTATGGCGTTGCCATTGCCGCAGGGACGTTAGGAGTGTTGTTCGCATCGGCTGCATAGCCGAAGAATCCGGGGTTGCCGCCAGCATGGACAGCCAGAACCGTACAGCCTGTGATGCCGGTCGCAAACCGGTGCAGGAGAAAAGAGCGATGAACCAGCAGAACATTGAAAACGGGAGTGTCGCACAGGTTACGCACCTTCCGGAGCCTGATCCGTCGTACGGCCGTCATGCGGAGGAATCCACCGTGTCGTTGCGTGCTCCGCGCACGCTCGCCGAAACCGGACTGCCGCAGGAGTTCGTGACACGGCTCGTACTCAAGTCCGTCCTGCTGCACGGCAAGTCGAGTTACGCGGATCTCGCCGAGCGGCACAAGCTGTCGGTGGGCGTACTCGACGACTTGCTGGCATTTCTCGTGCGCGAGCACCTTGTCGAGATCACCCACCGCGGCGCGAATGACATCGACGTGCAGCTTCGTCTCACGGACAGCGGCCGCAATCTCGCACAAGACGAAATGACGCGCTGCAGATATTGTGGCCCCGCCCCCGTCACGTTCGACAGCTATGCAGCAAGTGTGCGCGAGCACTCGATTCGTTGGGTCCGCATCACGCAAGGCGACGTAACTTCGGCATTCCGCAACGTGGTAATCGATCACGCGCTGCTCGATGCAGCTGCAGCCTCGCTCAATGCCGGACGGCCGTTGATGCTGCACGGTCTCGCAGGCAGTGGCAAGACGTTTCTTGCCGAACGGCTTGGACTGCTGCTGCGCGGCAACGTACCGATTCCCTATGCGTTCTACGTCGGCGGCGAAATCGTGCAGCTTTACGACCCACTCTTGCATCGTGATGCGCCCGAACAGAGTCAGACGCAGGTGAGCGACCGGCGCTGGCGCATGTGCTGCCGCCCGATGGTGATCTCCGGCGGCGAACTGACGCTCGAAGCGCTCGACCTGCGCTATGACGCCACGGCCGGCTTCTATCAGGCGCCGCCGCACATGAAAGCGAACATGGGTCTGTATATCGTCGACGATCTCGGGCGCCAGCGCATCGCGCCTCACGATCTGCTCAACCGCTGGTTGATGCCGCTCGATCGGGGTGTCGATCAGTTCACTCTGCAATCCGGTGCGCGCTTCATTGCACCTTTCGACGTATGGCCGGTGTTCTCGTCCAATCTAGCTCCGGCCCAATTCGACGACGCATTCCTGCGGCGGCTCGGCTCGAAGCTGTACGTCGGACCCTTATCGGTCGACGACTATCGCGCGGTCTTCAACGCGCGTTGTGCTGCGCTCAAGCTCACTGCTGTGCAAACCTCATTCGACTACCTGCTCCACAACCTGCATCTCCCGACCGGCAAACCGTTCCTGGCCTGCTATCCAGGCGATCTGCTCAATCTGGTCTCCGCCACGGCGCACTACCGCGGCACGGCGCGCGAAGTGACGGGGGATGGACTGCGCGAAGCATGGCACAGCTATTTCGGCACCGCGATGGACCACGACAGTACTTACCCACCTACGGCCGACCGGCCGGGCCAACAGTTAGCCGCCGGTTGACCGGCAAGTGTCCAACGACCTACGCAGGAGTATCACCATGAAAAACAGTCGCGCTTTAGTCATGCTGGCCGTCGCCATGCTGGCCGGTCTGGCCGCCGTGGTCTTCGCTTCTCGATGGCTGATACAAACCTCGTCGAACGCGGTTACGCCTATTGCGGTCGCGGCGGGCGACGTCAGCCTCGGCGAGCCGCTCAACGCCAACCTGATCCGCACCGTCAACTGGCCGACAGGAAGTGTGCCGCCGGGTGCATTCACCGATCCGAAATCGCTCGAGGGCCGTGTGGTGCGTACGAGTCTCGGGCGCGGCGAGCCCGTGATCGAGGCGAAGCTCGCACCGATCGGCACCAAAGGCGGCCTCTCCGCCGTCATCGGCGAAGGCAGCCGCGCCATCACGGTCCGCGTCAACGACGTAGTCGGCGTAGCGGGCTTCGCGCTGCCGGGCAACTACGTCGACGTCATCGTGAACACTCAGGAACCGGGCAAGAGCGACGCTCAGCAAAGCATCTCGAAGATCGTGCTGGAAAAGATCCTGGTGCTCGCGGTGGCCCAGCAGGTCAATCGCGACGACACGGCGCCGAAGGTCGTCAACGCGGTCACGCTCGAAGTCACGCCTGACCAGGCGGAAAAACTCGACCTTGCGCGCAGCGTCGGCACGTTGTCGCTGGTGTTGCGCAACCAGGTTGATAAGGCGATGCAGCCGACCGGCGGCGCCACGAAGTTCACGCTGCTCGGCACACCTGCAGCGGTACCGGCCTCGGCACCTGCCGCTTTGCCCGCGCGTCCGGCGCGCGTGCACTACGCCGCACGACCAGCGGCGAAGCGAGATTGCGTGGGCGTGCTCTCGGGTGCGTTGGGCAGTGTCGAATGTTTCTAGGGCGGATGCGGCGGCATCTGCGAAGACGGGCCGCTGCAACTGGCACCACTAAGGCAAATAACGGAAGTCTCGATCGACCGATGTCGAGAAACGGGGGCAGGAAAATGAAAACGAAACTGAGGTTCTCAACCGGTGGTGCGATGCGTAACCGCTCGCTGAGCGGCGTCGTACTCGCCTCGGCGTTGTGCACCGGATTGCTTGTCGCACAAAACGGCTCAGCGCAGGAAGCGCTCGAGAGCCCAGTGCTCGCGAAGGCCCGGCCGAATGCGCCGTTGCCGGTGGGCCGCGCGCCAACGCCGATGATGGTCAGCATGGCGCCAATGCCGGCTGGCGGGGCAGCCGGCGCATCCGTGCCAATGCGCGGCCCGAACTGCACTGGAGATATCCACGAAGAAACCAGCGTCGTCGTGCCGGTCGGCAAGTCGACACTCTTGCCGCTCGCCGAACCGGCACGCAATCGCACGCTCGGCAATCCGACGATCGTGCAAGCCACGCTGGTGTCGCCGCGCACGCTTTACCTCGTCGGCATGGCGGTCGGCACGACCAACATGATCGTTCAGGGACGCAGCGGCGGATGCCAGATTATCGATGTGATCGTCAACATCGACGCCAACGGCTTGCAGCAATCGCTCGGACAACTGTTGCCCGGCGAGCGTGGCATCCGCGTATCGACCGCTGCGGGCAACCTGGTGCTCGGGGGAAGCGTGTCGAGCTCGCCGGCTGCCCAGCAGGCGCTGGAGATCGCGAAGGCCTTTGCGAGCGCACAGCCCACCCAGCAATCGCAGAGCGGAACCGGTGTCCTCGGCAACGGGACTCCCGTGAATCAGCAGAGTTCGAGCACCAGCAAGCCGGCCGAAGTGATCAACATGATGACGGTCGACTCGCCGCAGCAGGTGATGCTCGAAGTCAAAGTCGCCGAGGTGTCGAAGACGCTCATCAACCAGATGGGCGCGGCGCTCAACATTCAGGGTGGCTTCGGCTCATGGAGCGGCGTGCTCGCGAGCAACCTGCTGGCCGGTGTAACGAGCCTCATCTCGGGCAGCAAGGCGAACAACCGCCCGTTAAGCTTCGCCATCGACGCGCAGAAGACGGACGACCTCGTCAAGATCCTCGCCGAACCGAACCTCGTCGCCATCAGCGGCCAGGAGGCTACTTTCCTCGCCGGTGGCAAGATCTTCATTCCAGTGCCGCAGAGCAGCAGCACGGGGGCGACGACCATCACCCTGCAGGAAGAGGAGTTCGGTGTCGGCCTGAAGTTCACGCCGACCGTGCTCGCCAACGGCCGCATCAGCCTGAAGGTCGCACCTGAAGTGTCCGAGCTGTCGCCAACCGGCATCACGCTCAGCGCGACTAACGTGAGCGGTGTGTCGATTCTGCCGCTCATCACGACGCGTCGTGCATCCACGATGGTCCAGATGAACGACGGCGAGTCGTTTGCGATCGGCGGCCTGATGAAGAGCAACGTGACCGGCGCGCTGAAAGCCATTCCCGGCATCGGCGAAGTGCCGGTGCTCGGAGCGCTGGCACGCAGCACGTCATTCCAGCAGGACCTCACGGAACTGGTGTTCATCATCACGCCGCATCTCGTCAAGCCGCTGCAGACCGCCGACCTGCCGCTGCCGACGGACAGCTTCTCGCAACCGAACGAAGCCGACGTCTACGCAACCGGCAACATGGAAGGCCGTCACCCGAAAATGCGTGCCGCGCCTGCCGGCACTGCCCCGGCTGCCTCGCCCATGCCAGCCCCGGCTTCGGTGAGCCCGGCGGCACCGCTGCCCTCGCCCGCACCGGCGCCGCAACCGCCCACCGGGCCCGTTGCGACGGCGTTGCCGCAGCCCGGCCCGCAGGCCGCGACGCCCAGCGCCGACCGGTCGCGCCCCATGCCGGATACGGCGGCGGGCACGGCGGCGCCGCTAACGGACACGCCACGATCCGCGGACGCCGAACAGGCGGCCCGCGCCGCCCGTATCGAAAGCGCCGCGGCACGGATCGCCTCCCGCAAGGTTCCGCAAGAAGTCGCGAACGCGGACGCTTCCACCCACGCGATCGAACATTGATGTGATGCCAAGGGGAATCTCATGAAACAAGAACACTTTGCTTTCGCACGCTGGGCCGCGCTCATCGTGCCGGTCTGTGCAGCGCTCGGCGGTTGCATGTCGAGCACGCCGATCTGGGACGCGCATTTTGGCGAGGCGCTCAAAACCGTCACTCAGGCGCAGATCATCGATCCGCACGCGGCAGAACACGCTCAGGCGGCTCAGAGCATGGACGGCAAGTCCGCCGCTTCGGCGATGGACACCTACGACAGATCATTTCAACAACCCCCACCGTCGCCGAACGCGTTTGTCATCGGCATCGGAAGCGGGGGCGGCGGGGCCAGCGGTCAGTAAGAACAATATGCTCGGGGGGCGTCATGCGTAGCGTCAATCAGTCAGGCAGGTGTGGTGCGGCTCGTCGAGGCGAGCGCGGCGCAGTGTCCATCATCGTCGCGTTGTCGCTCGTGGCGCTGATCGGCTTCGTCGGCCTCGCGCTCGATCTCGGCAAGCTGTACGTGACCCGAAGCGAGTTGCAGAACAGCGCCGATGCCTGTGCGCTGGCCGCCGCACGCGATCTCACCGGTGCAACAGTCAATCTGTCTGTCTCCGAGGCGGCCGGCATCACTGCCGGCCACCTCAACTACGCGCTGTTCCAGAGCGGCGCCGTGCAGATGACAACAGACAGCAGCGTGCTGTTCAGCGATTCGCTGAGCAACCCGTTCCTGCCGAAGAGTTCCGTCGCCACCCCGGTGAACATCAAGTACGCAAAATGCACAACGTCCAAGGCGAACATTGCAAACTGGTTCATCCAGGTGCTTGGCGCGTTCAGCGGCACGAGCGTAGCCAATGCAACCGTTTCCGCTACGGCCGTTGCAACCGTCGGTGCCGCGCAAACCACCTGTGCGATTCCGGCGTTCATCTGCAAGGCCGGAACGGAGACTACGCCGCCGACCGCAGGCGAGACGTATACGGTCGGGCAGTGGATCGCGTCGAAAACCGGCGCCTCTCCAGCATACGGACCAGGCAACTTCGGCTGGGCCGCCCTCGACGGCAGCAACAGTGCCAATTCGATCAAGAATGAATTGACTGGAAATTTTTGCTCCTTGCCCGCCACCGGCGCGAACATCGGCTCGACAGGCAACATGGTCGCCGACTCAGGCGCCTGGAATACACGCTTTGGTATCTACGGCACATCGTTCAAGGGACCTGCCGACGGCCAGCCCGATTTCACCGGATACGCTTACACCGCAAAGACGTGGAGCGCGCAGAGCAACGCCTATAGCGACTTCGTCAACGAGCGCAAAACGTTTCAACCCTATCAGGGCGACAACGTCACCCTCGCCAACACCAAAGGCACGTACAGCGCCAGCAACTACCCGCTCGGCGCCGACCGGCGTCTCGCACTCGCCCCCGAACTGGATTGCGGCGTGCTGGCGAGCAGCCACCAGGCTCCGGTCATTTCCTGGGATTGCGTGCTGATGCTCGACCCGATGGACTCCGGCGGGACGGCCGGCCCGGTCCATCTGGAGTACCGCGGTTCGTCGTCGGCGCCGGGAAGCCCGTGTGCAACGCAGGGTGTGCCTGGTTCCGGCAGTTCGGTCGGGCCGCAAGTACCAGTATTGCTGCAATAGGGGACTGTCATGAACAAACGCTCTACCCGTCCAGCACGCATGCGCGGTGTCGCCGCGGTGGAATTCGCCATCGTGCTGATTCCGCTCGTGATGCTCGTCGCCGGCGTGGCCGAATTTGGCCACGCAATTTACCAGTACGAAGCGCTCACGAAAGCCACGCGCGATGCCGCTCGCTATCTGTCCACCTACCTGCCGAGCGATAGCGCCTACCCGCTCGCGCAGGCCCAGTGTCTCGCCGTCTATGGCAGTACGACCTGCGCGGCGCCGGGCAGCGGTACGGAGCTCGTAACCGGTTTGACGACCTCGATGGTGATCGTGTGCGACAGCGCGCACACGACCAGTTGCGCCGATGCCTCCGACCCGGCGCAGTTCGCCAACGTCCCGACCTATGACAACAACAACGGAGCCGGCCCTTCGAACGCAGCCGGCAGCATCAACCTCGTCGAAGTCAAGATCAAGGGGTATCCGTACTCCGCGATCCTGAACTACTTCAATCTGTCTACGCTGAAGTTCGGCAACATCGTCACCGTGATGAGGCAAGTGTCATGAACCCGAGCCCTGTTTCCCGGTCACCGCGGCTGCGCGCACAACGCGGGGCGGCCGCCGTGGAGTTCGCGCTGGTCGCAGGCATCTTGTGCACCTTGCTGATCGGCGTTTGCGAACTGAGCCGCGTGCTCTTTTACTGGAACACCGCGAGTGAAGCCGTGCGCCTCGGCGCACGTACCGCCACGGTCTGCGATGCCGATGCCGCGGTGATCAAAAGCAGGATCACAAACCTGCTGCCGTTGCTCGCCACGTCCAACGTGAACGTCACGTACACACCCTCTGGTTGCGACTCCGACGCCGCCACTGCTCGCAGCACGTGCACGTTAGTCACCGTCAGCGTGACCAACGTCAGCGTGAAAACCATGATTCCGTTCGTGCCCCTCACGCTCAAGATGCCACCGCTCACCACCACCCTGCCGCGCGAAAGTCTCGCGACGTCGACAGGCGGCACCGTCTGTCAATAACACAACATATCCAGGCAGCCACGACCATGATCAACATTCTCATCACTTCGGAAAACACCGCACGGTTGTCCCAGATCGTGAGTCTGATCGGCGAATGCGGCAACTACCGCACCACCCGCGTGGCCGGCAGACCGTCGTCGCTAGTAGAGCGCGGCGATAGCCTCGACGCCTTCGACGTGCTGATCGTCGACGCATCGTCGCTCGAAACTGCCGAGCTTCCGGTTGTCGGCAAGCTGTGCCAACGGCGCCCGCAGGTCACATCGATCCTGCTGATGCCCGATGCGTCGCCACAGACGCTGATCGAAGCCATGCGCGCCGGCTTTCGCGACGTGCTCGGCTGGCCGCTCAACAAGGCTTCGCTCTGTGAAGCGCTGTCGCGCATCGAGAGCCAGCTAGTGCAAAAAAATGGCGCGCACGAAACGCAGATCGTTTCGTTCCTGTCCTGCAAGGGCGGAGCGGGAACCAGCTTCATCGCCAGCAACGTGGCTCATGCGATCTCGGATAGCCAGCAAAAACGTGTGCTGCTGATCGACCTCAGTCAGCTTTTCGGGGACGCTGCCTTTCTCGTCACCGACGAAAAACCACCCTCGACCTTGCCGCAGATGTGTGCACAGGTAGAGCGGATGGACGCAGCCTTTTTCGACGCGTGCCTCGTGCACGCGAGCGACACGTTCCACATACTCGCCGGCGCCGGCGACCCTATCAAAGCGTCGGAGATCAAGGAGGAAAGGCTCGAATGGATTCTGGGCGTCGCCGTTCCGCGTTACGACGTGGTGATCTTCGATCTCGGCCAGTCCATCAATCCGCTCTCCATCCTGGCGCTCGATCGCAGCAACCAGATCCATCTCGTCTTGCAGGCGAGCATGCCGCATGTGCGCGCGGGCCGGCGTCTGCAGGAGATTCTGGCATCGCTCGCTTATCCGCCCGACCGTACCCGGCTGCTTCTGAACCGGTACACGCGCCATGGGGAACGCGCACGGGCCGCGCTGGAGGAAGTTCTCGGCATGCATCCCTATCAGGTTATCCCGGAAGACACCGAGACCGTGTCGGAATCCGTGAACCACGGTGTGCCGATCACGAAGATGAGCCGCAATAACACCGTGTCGCGCAGTCTGCTTGCGCTCGCAAACAACATCGTCAGCCTGTCGGCGGGACCCGAGGGGGCGCGCGTGAAGGGCGAGCCGCTGCTCACCCGCTTCTTCGGACGCAGCCCGGCGCCGAAGCTCAAGGCAATGTAATACACCCCAGGAGACCATCATGTCGCTGCGTGAACAGATTTCCGCTCAACGCGTGCAGCCGTTCGGCGAACGCGAAAACGCACAGTACTCGCCGAACCAAATGGCGCGGAGTGCTTACCAGAAGCTGAAACGGGAAATACATCAGTGCGTGCTCGAGCGAGTCGAACTGGAACGTCTGGCGCGGATGCCGACTGAACAGGTCCGCCACGAAATCGGTGCGCTCGTTACGCGCATTCTCGAAGAGGAGAAAGCGCCGGCCAACGATCTCGAACGCCGGCAACTGGTGATCGACGTCTACGACGAGATGTTCGGGTTCGGTCCTCTGGAAAGCCTGCTGCGCGATCCGACGATATCCGACATTCTCGTCAACACGTACAAGCACACCTACGTCGAACGCAAAGGGCGGCTTGAACTGACCGACGTGACGTTCTACGACGACACGCACCTCATGAAGGTGATCGAAAAAATCGTGTCGCGCGTCGGACGCCGGATTGATGAATCGAGCCCGATGGTCGACGCCCGTCTTCCCGATGGCTCACGGGTCAATGCAATCATTCCGCCATCCGCGGTCGACGGACCGCTGCTCTCGATCCGGCGCTTCGCGGTCAATCCGCTGCAAGTCTCCGACCTGGTCCAGTTGCAGAGCCTCACGCCGCCGATGGCGGAAGTACTCGAAGCGCTGGCGCGCGCGAAGGTGAACATCCTGGTGTCGGGAGGGACCGGCAGCGGCAAGACGACGCTGCTCAATGTCCTGTCCGGCTTCATACCGGACGATGAGCGCATTGTGACGATCGAAGACGCGGCGGAACTGCAAATGCGGCAGCAGCATGTGCTGCGGCTCGAAACGCGCCCGCCGAACATCGAAGGGCGCGGCGAGATCACGCAGCGCACGCTGGTGCGCAATGCCCTGCGGATGCGGCCTGATCGCATCATCCTCGGTGAGGTGCGCGGCGCCGAGGCGCTCGACATGCTCAACGCGATGAACACCGGTCACGAAGGATCGCTCGCCACCATCCACGCGAATACCCCGCGCGATGCGCTGACTCGCCTCGAAAACATGATCAACCTCGGGGGCCTGTCGCTGCCGACGAAAACCATGCGCCAGCAAGTTTCATCGGCCATCTCGGTCGTGATCCAGGCTGCCCGGCTGACTGACGGCAAACGCAAGATCGTTAGCATTCAGGAGATCACCGGCATGGAAGACGACATCATCAACATGCAGGAAATCTTCACGTTCAAGCGAACCGGCATGGACGAGAACGGCAACGTGCGCGGGCGGTTTTGCGCGACCGGCGTGCGGCCAAAATTCGCCGAGCGCTTGCAGGCGTTCGGCATCGCATTGCCTGACTCTATCTACGATCCCGGACGGCATTTCGAAACCAAGTGATCCAGCCGACCCGATCCGCTCATTGACTCTCTGCGGTCTCAGGAGACACGCATGACCCCGATCTTTTATGCATTCGCCATCCTGCTGTTCCTCGCTGTCGTGCTCGCGCTCGAGGGTGGTTACCAGTGGTGGAACAATCGTCACGGCCCTGCCGCCCGCCGGATCGAATCGCGTATCCGCGCATTGTCCGCCGGCGGCCAGGTTCATAAGGAACGCTTGACGATCCTGAAGCAGCGCATGTTGAGCGAGTCGGCACTGCTCGACAAGCTGCTGATGCAACTGCCTCGCGTCCAGACGCTCGACTTGTGGATCCAGCAATCCGGGCTCAAGTGGTCGATTGCGCGGTTGATCGGTACGACTTTCGTTCTGCCTGCCACCGTGCTCGCTCTCGCCACGCTCACGCCCGTACCGACGACGATCGCCGCGCTCGGTGCCTTGTCCGCATCAGTGCTGCCGTTCCTCCATGTGAGCCGGCGGCGTAGCAAGCGGCTGCGCCAACTTGAACGCCAGTTGCCTGACGTCGCCGACATGATTAGCCGCGCGCTACGCGCAGGACATGCGTTCTCTAGCGCAATCGGCATGGTCGGCACTGAATTCGCCGAGCCGATGGGGGGTGAATTCCGCATCACCTTCGACGAAATCAACTACGGCGTCTCACTGAACGAGGCCTTGATGAATCTCGCGACGCGCGTGCCGATCCGCGATCTGCGCTACTTCGTGATCGCCGTCCTCATTCAGCGGGAGACGGGCGGCAATCTCGCGGAGATACTGGACAGCATAGCAACGCTCATCCGCGAACGCATGAAGCTGTTCGACAAGATCCGCGTGCTGTCTGCCGAGGGCAAGTTGTCGGCGTGGATACTTGGCCTGCTGCCCTTTGTCACCGCGGGGTTCATGATGGTCCTTAACCCCACGTTCCTCGAAGTGCTGTGGCAGGACCCGGCCGGCATCAAGGTCGTCGAGACAGTGGTGTTCTCCATGTTATGCGGCGTGCTGTGGATGCGGCGCATCGTGAAAATTCGCGTCTGATTGCACTTTTCGCACACGCGCCGCAGATCAGGAAATTAAGGAGCTGTCATGCAAACGCTCGACTCAATGCATATGCTGTTGCTGGTCGGCCTTTTCGCCGTGGTGTTCGGCGCGGTATTCGCCGCAATGCTGCTATTCTCGCCGCGCGATATGCGTCGGCGTATCGAACAGGCAGGCGGGACCAGCCTCCCCATGTCCGACCCCGGCAGCATGCCGTCAGGCTCGGCATGGCTCGAAAAGCTCGCCGAGATTTCGCAGCCGATTTCGAAACTGTCGATCCCGACTGAAGGCTGGGAAAACTCGGCACTGCGCGTGCAAATGATGAACGCGGGTTGGCGCACGCAGGGAGCCGCCGCACTCTATTTCGCCGCGAAAACCCTGCTCGCGCTCGCGCTGCCGCTGATTGCACTTACGTGGCTGGCCAATACCTCGCTCGCGACACAGCAGTATGTCTTGATGTCCCTGCTCGCCCTGCTCGCCGCGATCGGCTACTACCTGCCGAATTTCGTGCTGACGCGCCGCATTGCATGGCGCAAGCGTGCAATTTTCGAAGATTTTCCCGACGCGCTCGACCTGCTGACCGTGTGTGTCGAAGCGGGCCTCAGCCTCGACGCGGCGTTGATGAAAGTGGCGGGAGAAATCGAACTGCGCAGCCCGGTGGTCGCCAGCGAGTTCCAACTGATGCTGCTCGAAATGCGCTCCGGGTTCGCCAAGGAGAAAGCGTTACGCAATCTTGCTTTGCGCACCGGTGTCGAGGATGTCGATTCCTTTTGCGCAATGCTGGTTCAGGCCGAACGTTTCGGCACCAGCATCGGCGCCTCGTTGCGCGTGCTTTCGGACACGCTGCGCTCACGCCGCCGGACGCGCGCTGAAGAACAGGCATCGAAAATCGCGCTGAAACTACTATTTCCGCTCATTTTCTGCATCTTTCCTGCCCTTCTCACCGTCCTGCTGGGGCCGGCGTTTATCCACATCTACCGGGTTCTCCTTCCCACTTTGAGTGGCGGCTAGCCAGGTGGTCGAACGAGTTGGACTGCCAGGGAAACACGAGACGGCATTGCGCGCGTCGGTCATCGGCGATGCCTTTTGGATCTTATTTCCTCGGTATAAATGCGCATTTGTCCACCGGCGAGTCGGGACGTTATTCCTGTATAGAAGTTTTGCGTACCGCGCTGTGCACGCAGCATCAAGATTCTTTGTTTGCGGCGTCCGCAGCGAGTAGCATCGAAGCGACGGACGTCGTTGCGCTGCCGATTTTTGGGCTGGCAATGAAATAAGAAGGAAGGCAAGGGGGAACATCATGCCAAAATCACCTGACCATTTCCAAACGAGTGCCCGCGTGACGGCCGACTCAACGCAGTCCGCGCCCCCGCCCCAGTCGGACACCCTGCGGCGTGTGATCTGCGTTGCCCGCGCACCTAACAACGCGCTCCTCGCGGAGATGCGCTCAGCCGGCTGGGAAGTCGTCGTGGCGAAAACCGCCGCCGGCGCCGAGGCTGCGACGAAGAAATCAGGCGTCGCCGCCGGTCTCATCGATTTCGACGGTTTCACGCCGCGCGACTTTCCTACCCTCAAGGCATGTCTGAGCCAGACTGCGATCGGCTGGGTGGCAATCGCTGCTGAGGGCCAAACGGCAAGCAAGGCGGTTCGCGAACTGATTCGCAATTTTTGTTTCGACTACGTCACGCTGCCGCTGCCTCCCGAGTGGATTTCGCATGCGCTCGGGCACGCGCGAGGCATGGCGGCATTGGATTACGTCGATACGGCCGCCGATACCCTGCTCACGGATGACAGTACGATGGTAGGCACCTGCGAAGCCATGCAGCAGCTTTACAGCACCATCCGCAAGTTCGCCAATACGAACGCCAGCGTGTTCATCTCCGGCCAATCAGGTACCGGAAAAGAACTCACCGCCCTCGCGATTCACAGGTGCTCGCCGCGCCGCAAAGCGCCTTTCGTTGCGATCAATTGCGGCGCGATTCCGCATCATCTTTTGCAGTCTGAACTGTTCGGCTATGAGCGTGGCGCGTTCACAGGCGCGGACGGGCGCAGGATTGGCCGCATCGAGTCGGCGAACGGGGGCACCCTGTTTCTCGATGAAATCGGCGACATGCCGTTCGAAGCCCAGGCGGGCCTGCTGCGCTTTCTGCAGGAAGGCAAAATTGAACGGCTCGGTGGCAACGAATCGATTCCCGTCGACATACGCATCATCTCAGCGACCCACGTCGACCTCGAAGCCGCGATACTCGCTGGCCGCTTCCGCACCGACCTGTTCCATCGCCTGTGCGTGCTGCGCATCAACGAACCGCCGCTGAGCGCACGCGGCAAGGACATCGAAATCCTCGCGCACTACGTCCTGCAGAAGTACAAGACCGATAGCACCCACAAGATTCACGGCTTCACGCCATCGGCCATCGACGCCATGTGCAGCTATCACTGGCCGGGGAACGTGCGCGAGTTGATCAATCGCGTGCGCCATGCGCTGGTCATGGCCGAAGGCAGGCTGCTGACACCCCGTGATCTCGACCTCGAATCGCAGCCGGCCGGAGAAAGGATGACGCTCGACCGTATACGCGAACAAGCCGAGCGCAGTGCGATCGAAACCGCTTTGCTAAGCCACGATCACCGGCCGGGAGAAACGGCGACGGCTCTCGGAATTTCGCGCGCCACGCTATATCGGCGAATGGTCGCGTACGGAATATACGTCGCGGAAGATACGGCTTTGGACGATACGGATGAGGAACTGAATGGGGATGTATCCAACTGATTTGCGACTTTATTCCTTGGAGATCCTCATGAAAAAAGTCTTCTGTCTGCTGACGAGAAGAGAGATGAAACACAGAGGGCGCCCGCGGGCGCCCTCTGTGTTTCATCAAGTCGAACGGCTGATTGTGTCGTGCTGGCTGTGGTGGAGCTTCGTGCTCACCCGCGCATGCGCGTGTGAACGCGCGTGATCTGTTTGAGTCGCATGAAGACTCTTACGGCTCGTTTGCGCGTCGGCACGGTCTGCCTGCGTGTCCGATCGATCCGCCGCGCGGGCAAGGCCGGCATCGCGGTCGGCTGAACTAAAGCCGTTGGTATTGCTGACGCCCTTGCTGCTCATGTGGCCGGCGGACATGCCGCCCGCATTGCCGCCTAAACCACCGTGTCCAGCCCCGCCGCTGCCTCCCGCTCCGCCGCCTCCGCCGTTTCCGCCTCCATTGCCACCCGCTGCCGCAAGGGCCGACACGGACGCAAGTGCCAGGAGGCTGGCAGCAATCCATTGCATTGTTTTCATTTTCGCCTTCCCAAAGTCCACCTGAATGCCTCGATTGTACGAACGGTGCGCGCCGGTAACCCCAAACACTTGTAATCGACTGTAAGTAGCGTGGTATCGTCGACGCGGCTGGTCAGCTTAGGTAATAATTGCCGAAACAAAATGTGATGTTCCACCGCATATTGAAGCTCTTCTCGACATTGCGCGGTCCGACGCCAACGGCGCCGGCGCCGGCGCCGGCGCCCAATATCTGCCTTACCGCCCTGCCACCTGCGCGCCGCCATGCATTGCTGCACGCCGGCGCTTGAACACGTAGCCGAGCCACATCACGACCAGCCACGCGGGCACGAGCCATACCGAAACCGACAGGCCCGGCGTCATCGCCAGAATCACGAGGATCAGTGCCATGAAAGCGAGGCAGATCCAGTTACTGACCGGGAACCAGAACGACTTGAACACGAGCGTCTCGCCCGCCGCCACCATCGCCTTGCGCGACTTCAGATGCGTCAGGCTGATCAGCGCCCAGTTCAGCACCAGCGCGGCCACCACCAACGCCATCAGCAGGCCGAGCGCTTCGGCCGGAATCAGATAGTTGACGATCACGCAGGTGAACGTGGCGAGCGCCGACAAACCAATCGCCATATAGGGCACGCCGCGCCGGTCGACCTTCATCAGCGCACGCGGCGCATTGCCCTGTTCCGCGAGACCGTAGAGCATGCGGCTATTCGCATACACGCCGCTGTTGTACACCGACAGCGCCGCGGTCAGCACCACCACGTTGAGGATGTTCGCGGTCAGCGTCGAGCCGATCTGCGAGAAGATCATCACGAACGGGCTGCCGCCGGCCGCGACCTGATTCCACGGATACAACGAAAGCAGCACCGCCAGCGAGCAGATGTAGAAAATCAGAATCCGGTAGATCACCTGATTCACGGCTTTCGGAATGCTCTTTTGCGGATCGGCCGCTTCAGCGGCCGTAATGCCGATCAGCTCGAGCCCGCCGAACGAAAACATGATGACCGCGAGCATCATGAACAGGCCATGAAAACCGTGCGGGAAAAAGCCGCCGTCGGCCCAGAGATTGGTGATCGACGCTTGCGGACCGCCATGGCCGCTGATCAGCAGATAGCCGCCGAACAGGATCATGCCGATCACCGCCACCACCTTGATGATCGCAAACCAGAATTCGGTTTCGCCGTACGCTTTGACGTTGGCAAGATTGATCGCGTTGATGACGGCGAAGCACACCAGCGCCGATACCCACGTGGGCACGCCCGGCCACCAGTAATGCACGTAGGTGCCGACCGCGGTCAGCTCGGCCATGCTCACGAGCACGTACAGCACCCAGTAGTTCCAGCCGGACAGAAAGCCGGGAAAATCACCCCAATACTTGTACGCGAAGTGGCTGAACGAACCGGCAACCGGTTCCTGCGCGACCATTTCGCCGAGCTGGCGCATGATCATGAAGGCGATGATGCCGCCGATCGCGTAGCCGAGAATCATCGACGGGCCGGCAGCCTTCAACACGCTGGCGGAGCCGAGAAACAGGCCCGTACCGATCGCCCCGCCCAGCGCGATCAGCTGGATGTGACGATTCTTAAGCCCGCGCTTCAGGCCATCTTGCTGCTGTGCACTATTCAAAATTGCGCCCCAGTGTATGGATATCGATCGCCCGATCAGACTTATGGTCTGCCCGGGCAGAACCTGAAATTTTACCGCGGCCGATATTCCCTAAATACTGGGAGCAACCCGTGCTTGGTTCTGCGCCGCACTTAACGGCGAGGATAGTGATTGTCACTGGCGTGGGGCTTCTGTATGTTGCCCTAGTCGAGGTTTCTGCCTTCGGAGATTCAATATGTTGCCCAAACGTCTGCTTTGCGCCGCTGCTTTGTGTCTCTGCTTCGCTGCGGCGAGTGCCCTCGCGCAAACCGCGGCGCCCACGGCAGAACCCGCCGCCGAACCGGCCGACATGCCTGGCATGGAGTCGAGCGCACCGGAAGCACCGGAGCCGCCACCGCCGCCCGCCGCACCGGCCGTAGTACCCGCGACGCCTGCCGCCACCGCCCCCACGCCCGCAGCACCCGCTGCGCCAACGGCGAGTGCCGCCAAACCTCGCGCAGCGCCGATGACCGGCCCCGTACGCAACGTCGTGCTGGTTCATGGCGCGTTCGTCGACGGGTCGAGCTGGAACGGTGTGGTCGCGAAATTGCAGCAGAAGGGTTATCACGTGAGTTCGGTGCAGAATCCGCTCACGTCGCTCGCCGACGATGTCGCCGCCACCCGTCGTGTTCTCGCGCGCCAGAATGGTCCGACCATCCTCGTAGGACATTCGTGGGGCGGTGTCGTAATCACCGAGGCGGGCGCGAACGCGCCGAACGTCGCCGGTCTCGTCTATGTGGCGGCGATCGCACCGGACCTGCACGAATCTACGATGGACCTGATGAAGCGCGCGGCGCCGGCGCCGGCGGGTCAAGCCATCACCGCGGATTCCACAGGCTTTCTTTGGCTCGACCGCAGCAAATATCACGCCGACTTCGCCGCCGACGTGCCCGAGAATCTGACGCGCGTGCTCTCCGCCGCGCAACAGCCAATCTCGGCCAGGGCCTTCAGCGAAACGGTCAGTCAGGTCGCGTGGCGCGAAAAGCCTTCGTGGTACATCGTGACGACGAGAGACCGTGCGATATCGCCCGAAGTCGAACAGTTCATGGCCAACCGGATGGGCGCGAAGATCGTGCCGATCTCATCGAGCCATCTCGTGCCGGTGTCGCATGCGGGCGCGGTTGCGGATGTGATCGATCGCGCAGCGCGGGAGTTGAGCCGGCAGCAGTAGGTGGTGGCCAGGCTGTCGCCGGTCACACCCTCCGTCACACGGCTCAGCGCAGCATGAACGACATCGCCGACAGACAGTTCAGCATGCGCACCGCGTGTTCCGCCGACTCCGCTCTAAAGCGCAACGTAACGGCGTCGACACGCGTGAGCGTCGGCCATTGGCAGAACAGATCGGCAAGTGCGGTGGTTTGCACGCGCAACTCGCATTCGACTGGCTTCGCAACAGCGCGCGTAGCTTGCGGCGCGTGACCCTTGTCGATGAAATGCCGCACCACTTCGCGCGCGGCAGTTTCGATCGCGTCGCGAGCGCTTGCCGGTGTTTGCGTGACGCCGCTCGCATGCCCCGTCGCGCTCTTGGTGACGACAAAACGCGCGCCGGGAAAACGCGGCGCGGTTTCCTCGGCGAATACATCGTCGCCGGATAAAAGCGCTACCTGTGCGCCATATTCTTCCGCCAGCGCGCCGTACAATCCCGCCTCGCCGACTTCGACGCCGTTCAGCGAAACACGCGCGAACGCAAAGCTGTTGATCGTATGCGAGAGAATGCCGTGCGTTTGCGACCGGGCGTGATAGCCGATCATGAACACCAACGCGGCGCCGTACTCAAGGCCGGCCATCATGCCAAGCGTGCGTGGTTTGCCGAGCACGACCTGGGCGCGTGCGCCGAGCAGATCGGGCAGCAGATTGCGAAAACCGCCATGCGAATCGTTGACCCACACATGCGTGGCGCCACCTGCGAACGCGCCTTCGATCGCGGCGTTGGCTTCGAGGGTCATCCAGCGGCGCGCGGCTTCGTATTCGCCGTTGCCCGCGCGCGTTTGTTCAGGATGGAACACGCCGGCCACGCCTTCGATGTCGACGGAAATCAGGACTTTCATCAGGAAGATTGCTTGAGAAGTTGAGCGAGGTCGGATGCGGTGTCGTGCAGCGACAGGCGATGATGACCGTCGCGGCCCGTCACAGACGTGGCACTCCATAGTGCATCGATGATCGCTTGCTCGACGCTGTCCGCGCAGGCACGGAATAGCGGATCGAGGCGTGCGTCGGCGAGCACGGGCGGCAAAGCGACAAAGTCGGATTCGTGCGGCACAGTGTAGGCCGTTGAAAACGCCAACGCGATGTCTCCGCTGCCGTGGCCATACACCGAACCGGTTCGAGCGAGACCGGCCGCGGCGCGCAATGACAGACGCTTGAGTTGACGAGCGTCGAGCGGCGCGTCGGTGGCAACGATCATGATGATCGAGCCTTGTTCGGGTTTCGAGGCGGTTGCTGATGTCGCCGCGCTAGCGGCGACAGCTTTGGCCGCGCGTTCGGCCAGCACGCGGCCAAGCGGCGCACCGTCGATCGTCAGCATCGGCAGGCGGCCGAAGTTCGCCAGCACCAATGCGCCAACCGTATAGCTGCGCCCTGCTACGTCAATGATACGCGACGCATTGCCGATCCCGCCTTTCAGATCGAAGCAAGACATGCCGCGGCCTGCGCCAACCGAACCGCTCACGACGTCAAGGCTTGCCGCTTCACATGCATCGTTGTAATGCCGTTCGCTTACCGCCAATGCCTGAATATCGTTCAGGTATCCGTCATTACATTCGAACACCAACGGATTGACCGTCGACCATTCGCGTCCGATTTGCGGATTGCCTTGAATAGCCGCGCGAATCTGCGCTTGTGCGACGGCAGCGACGCCAAAGGTATTGGTCAACGCAATAGGAGTCTCCAGCACGCCGAGTTCCTCAACCTGCACGAGCCCGATGCTTTTCCCAAACCCGTTGATCACCGAAGCCGCAGCAGGCACCTTGCTCACAAAAAGATCGCCACGATGCGGACGAATCACGGTCACGCCGGTTTGCACTGCGCCTTCATCCAGCGTGCAATGTCCGACCGTCACGCCTCCTACGTCGGCAACCGTTCCACGTGGACCGCTCGGTAGCACACCGATATGCGGTGCGCTTTCACCTGCCGTTTCAGTCAAACTCATGGCCGGTCGAGCTTCGGATCGAGTGCATCGCGCAAACCGTCGCCGAGCAGATTGAATGCCAGCACGGTGAGGAAAATCGCCAGACTCGGAAACAGCGCGATATGCGGCGCGGTGACCATATCCGCGCGTGCTTCGTTGAGCATCGCGCCCCACTCCGGCATCGGCGGTTGCGCGCCGAGTCCGAGAAACGACAGGCTCGCCGCCGTGATGATCGACGTACCGATCCGCATCGTGAAGTACACCACGATCGACGAAATCGTCCCCGGCAGAATATGCCGCACGATGATGGTCCAGTCCGATGCGCCGATGCTGCGCGCCGCTTCGATATAGGTGAGTTGTTTGAGCATCAGCGTATTGCCGCGCACGAGCCGCGCAAACGCCGGGATGCTGAAAATCGCCACCGCGCAGATCACATTGATCATGCCGTTGCCGAGGATTGCGACCACACCGATCGCCAGCAGAATGCCGGGAAAGGCAAACAGCACATCGGCAACGCGCATCGTGATGCGGTCCCACCAGCCTTCGTAGTAACCGGCCAGCAAACCGAAGAACGTACCGATCACCGCGCCGATCGCCACCGACAGAAAACCGGCCTCGAGCGAAATACGCGAACCGGCCAGAATGCGACTGAAAATATCGCGGCCCAGCGAATCGACGCCGAACCAGTGCGCGGCCGAAGGGCCCGCGTTCAACGCATCGTAGTCGAAGAAATTCTCCGGATCGTACGGCACGATGTGCGGCGCGAGAATCGCAACCGCAACCAGCAGCAGCACGAAAATGCCGGCGCCGAGCGCCACATGCTGCTTGCGGAATTTGCGCCAGAATTCGCTCCAGGGCGTGCGGATCGCGTTTTCTACGAGGGCGGCCTTGGCCGCATTCGCCTCGGTGACTGAGATGCTCATGCGGGCCTCACTTGAAACGGATGGTCGGGTTGATGACGGCGTACAGCACGTCCACCACCAGGTTGATGATGATGAACTCAAGCGAGAACAACAGCACTTCTGCCTGAATCACCGGATAGTCACGCATCGCCACGGCATCCACCAGCAGGCGTCCGAGCCCCGGCCAGTTGAACACCACTTCGACCACGATCGAGCCGCCCAGAAGAAAGCCGAATTGCAGCCCCATCATCGTGATGACAGGAATCATCGCGTTGCGCAGGCAGTGTTTGACGATCACGAGCCATTCGGGCACACCCTTGGCGCGTGCGGTACGCACGAAATCTTCATTCATCACTTCGACGAACGAAGCACGCGTGAAGCGCGCCATCACCGCCGCCACGGCTGCGCCAAGCGTGAGCGACGGCAGCACGTAGCTCTTCCAGGAACCGTCGCCGACAATCGGCAGCCAGCCGAGCTTCACCGAAAAGATTTCCATCAGCAGCATGCCGAGAGCGAATGCGGGAAACGAAATACCCGACACCGCCAGCGTCATGCCAAGCCGGTCCGGCCAGCGATTGCGCCACACCGCCGAGACGATGCCGATCCCCATGCCGAGCACCACCGCCCACGCCATGCTCGCGAGCGTAAGTAGCAGCGTCGGCATGAAGCGCTCGCCGATTTCCTGGCTGACCGGCCGCTTGCTGCGCGTGGACGTGCCGAAGTCGCCGTGCGCGATCTTCACAAAGAAGTTGGCGAATTGCTGCGGCATCGGCTTATCGAGGCCGAGATCGGCACGCACCAGTGCAACGGTCGCCTCATCCGCTTCGGGACCGGCCGCGAGACGCGCCGGATCGCCAGGCAACAGATGCACGAACAGGAACACCAGCACGGCGACGATGAAGAGCGTCGGCAGCAGGCCAAAGATACGTTTGACGAGGAAGTTCAGCATGAAACCCAATCCGGCAATGATGCGGGTAACGAAAGATCTTTCAGCGCAGTACGCGACCGTCCGGCCCGTGCGTTCGCGAAGAACACACGGCGCCGAACGGTCGGCTCATCACTTGATCGCGATCTCGTCGAAGTTGAACGAACCGTCCGGCGCGACATAGGCGCCCGACAAACGCTTGCTGCGCGCGTACACAACCTTCTCCTTGACGAGGAAGATCCACGGCGCGTCGGCCCAGATGCGTTTTTGCGCGTCGGTGTAGAGCGTGGCCTTCTGCGTGCGGTCGGTGGTTTCGAGCGCCTGCTTCAGATCGGTATCGACCGTGTCGTTCTTGTAGTACGCGGTGTTGACCATCTTCGGCGGGAACGAGACCGACCCGAGCAGCGGCGTGATCGCCCAGTCCGCTTCGCCCGTCGACGACGACCAGCCCGCGTAGTACATCCGCACCGGGGCGGTCGCCGGATCCTGGGCGCTTTCCACCTTGGCGACGCGTTGACCCGCTTCGAGCGCTTCAACCTGTGCCTTGATGCCGACTTGCGCCAGTTGCTGCTGCACGAACTGAATCACCTTCTGCGCGGTCGAGTAGTTATACGCGGACCACAGTGTCGTTTCGAAACCGTTCGGATAACCCGCGTCCTTCAGCAACTCACGCGCCTTCGCCGGATCGTACGGCCAGGGGCCGAGCTTCGTCGCGTACTCGACGCCTTGCGGCACCACGCCCTCAGCCGGCGTCGCGTACCCGGCAAACGCGACCTTGATCAGCGCATCCTTATTGACCGCGTAGTTCAGCGCTTCACGCACCTTCGGATTGTCGAACGGCTTCTGGTTGACGTTCATGCTGATATAGCGCTGGATGATCGACGGCGAAGCAATCAGATCGACCTTCGGGCTCGACTGCAATTGCGCCGCCTGTTCGAACGGCACCTGGAACGCGAAGTCCGCTTCACCGGTGCGCATCAACGCAGCACGCGTGTTGTTGTCGACCACCGGTTTCCAGTCGAGCGCATCGACCTTCGGGTAACCCTTCTTCCAGTAGCCCGCGAACTTCTTCACGGTCAGGTCGCCGGCCGGGTCCCACTTCACCAGTTCGAACGGACCTGTGCCGACCGGATGGAACGCGATGTCCTTGCCGTACTTCTTCAGCGCGTCAGGCGAAATCATCACCGCCGACGGATGCGCCAGCACGTTGACGAACGCCGAGAACGGCGCCTTCAGGGTGATCTTCACCGTGTACGGATCGACCACTTCGGTCTTCTCGATACGGTTGAACATGTTGTAGCGCTTGAGCTTGTTCGCCGGATCAGTCACGCGGTCGAAGTTCGCTTTCACTGCCGCGGCGTTGAAGTCGGTACCGTCCTGGAACTTCACGCCGTGACGCAGCTTGAACGTGTAGACCTTGGCATCCGGACTCGCTTCGTAGCTGTCTGCCAGCACGTTGACCAGCTTCATGTCCTTGTCGAAACCGAACAGGCCTTGATAGAACGACTTGGCGACGGCTTGCGACAGCGTGTCGTTCGCATCGTACGGATCGAGCGTCGTGAAGGTCGACGCAACGGCCATCACGGCCGTCGTATCGGCGTGCGCCACACTGCCCGCGAGCATCGCGAACACCACCGCGCCGCCGCTGATCAGCGCGCGCAAACGAAACGGAGAAGACGGGACCAGCAGGTTCATGAGGTTGGCTCCAGGCTGCGAATTGAAACAGGGTTATGTGCTGCGAGAGAAAATTGTTTTGCTTCAGGTTTAGCGCGTGGTTCAGGTCTGCGCGCGGGTATGCGGCGTCTATCCCGTCTAGTAAGCCCCGCCGACCCGATGCTGAGCCACGAAATGGTCTGGTCCGACCGCAATCAGCGGCGCCACGCTCGGTTCGTCGTTCAGCGCGCGGATCGGGCTTGGAATCTCATCGGCGGCGAGCATGCGTTTCGCGTGACGGCGCGCCGGATCGGCGACCGGCACCGCCCCCATCAGCTTCTTCGTGTACGGGTGCTGCGGCGCTTCGAACACCGCGCGCCGCGGACCGATCTCGACGATCTGGCCGAGATACATCACCGCTACGCGATGGCTAACGCGCTCCACCACCGCCATGTCATGCGAAATGAACAGATACGCAACGCCCAGTTCGCGCTGCAGATCGAGCATCAGGTTGACGATCTGCGCCTGCACGGAGACGTCCAGCGCGGAGACGGATTCGTCGGCGATGACGACTTTCGGATTCAATGCCAGCGCACGCGCAATCGCGATGCGTTGCCGTTGGCCGCCTGAAAATTCGTGCGGATAGCGGCCTGCGGCCTCGCGCGGCAAACCGACCTTTTCGAGCAGCCACGCAACGCGTGCCTGTGCTTCCGCGCCTTGAGCAACGCCGTGCACGAGCAGCGGCTCCATGATCGAGAAGCCGACCGTCAAGCGCGGATTCAGCGAAGCAAACGGGTCCTGGAAAATAAACTGGATATTGCGGCGCAACGCTTGCAACGCAGGGCCTGTAAGCGAGCTGATTTCCTTGCCGTCGAATTCGATCGAGCCGCTCTGGCTTTCGACGAGGCGCAGCAATGAACGGCCGGTCGTCGATTTACCGCAACCTGATTCGCCGACCAACGCGAGCGTTTCACCCGGGCGCAGATCGAAGCTGACTTTCTCGACCGCATGCACACGACCCGTCAAACGCCCGAACACACCGCTCTTGACCGGAAAACGCGTGACCAGATCGCGCACGCGCAGAATCGGCAGCGTGCTGTCGTGCACCAGCGGTTGGGTTTCTTGTGCGACGGCGGCTGCGGGACGAACGGCTTCGTCGGTGCCGGTGAGCGCCGCCTGCTCGACGGTCAGAATCGGAAACTTGGCGGGTTGATCGGTGCCCTGCATCGCGCCAAGGCGCGGGACCGCCGCAAGCAATGCCTTCGTATAAGGATGCGACGGCGCGGCGAACAGCGTCTCCGACGCCCCCTCCTCCACTTTCTCGCCGCGATACATCACCAGCACGCGATCGGCCACCTCGGCCACCACACCCATGTCGTGCGTGATGAAGATCACGCCCATGTTCATCTCGTCCTGCAGGCCGCGAATCAATTGCAGGATCTGCGCCTGGATCGTGACGTCGAGCGCGGTGGTCGGTTCGTCGGCGATCAATAGTGCGGGCTTACACGACAGCGCCATCGCGATCATCACGCGTTGGCGCATACCGCCGGATAGCTGATGCGGAAAACGTGCGGCCACCCGGCGCGCTTCCGGAATGCGCACGAGTTCGAGCAGACGCAGCGTTTCGGCATGCGCGGCAGAACGGCTCTTCCCTTGATGCAAGGCAATCGCTTCGCTGATCTGATCACCCACCGTGAACACCGGATTCAGCGAGGTCATCGGTTCCTGGAAGATCATCGCGATGTCGGCGCCGCGAATCGAACGCATCGTGCCGGACGACGCTTTCGCGAGGTCGAGCACGCTGCCGTCGCGGCGCCGGAAGGCGATGCTGCCGCCGGCAAGGCGCCCACCGCCATGCTCGATCAGCCGCATCAGGGCGAGCGATGTCACCGATTTGCCCGAGCCCGATTCGCCGACGATCGCCAGCGTCTCGCCACGCTCGACCGTCAGCGAGAGATTGCGCACCGCGTTGACGGTCTTGTCGCCGCTGCGGAATGCGACCGACAGATCGTCGACCGCAAGCACGCGTTGCGGCGGCAAGGTTTCGATAAGCGGACGAGCGGTGTGCGATGAAGTCGGCACGATGGTTCCTTTGGATTCGGACGCGGCTAACGGTGGTTCAAACGAAAACTTAAGCGGCAACTCAAGCGACGACGCAACAAGACCGCACTAGCGATAGATCGCCGTCACCGGCGTCTCGCCGATTCGTGCGAAACCGCGATACATGCCCTCGGTGTTGAACGGCAGCGTGACGTTGCCGCGTGCATCGACGGCGATCAGACCGCCGCGTCCGTCGATCTTCGGCAAGCGGTTCATCACCACGTCGCGCGCTGCTTCTTCGAGCGAGACGTTGCGGTACGCCATCTGCGCCGCGACGTCGTAGGCGGCCACCATGCGCATGAACATCTCGCCGGAACCGGTGGTCGAGACCGCGCAGGTTGCGTCGTCCGCGTAGCAGCCTGCGCCGATCAACGGCGTATCGCCGACCCGGCCCACCTGCTTGTTGGTGACACCGCCTGTCGATGTCGCGGCCGCCACGTGGCCATGCTGGTCGAGCGCGACCGCGCCGACGGTGCCGAACTTGCGATTCGGATCAATCGGCTCGTGCGGCGTGGGATCGTCGTCGCTCGACGATGGCGCGGAGGCCAGCGTCGCGCCGTCGTGATCGAGCATTGCGCGCTGCTGACCGCGTGCGAGTTGCCATTGGCGATAGCGCGCTTCGGTGTGGAAATACTCGGGCTCGACGAATTCGAGTCCTTGCGCGGCCGCGAAGGCTTCAGCGCCTTCACCGGTAAACAACACGTGTTCGCTGCGTTCGAGTACGCGGCGTGCCACCAGAATCGGATTGCGTACACGCGTCACGCAGCAGATCGCACCGGCGTCGAGCGTGCTGCCGTCCATGATGGCCGCGTCGAGTTCATGCGTGCCGGCCGCTGTGTAGACCGCGCCGCGGCCTGCGTTGAAGAGCGGACAGTCTTCGAGCAGACGGACGGCTTCGCTGACGGCGTCGAGCGCGCTGCCGCCGTCGGCGAGCACGCGCTGTCCGGCGCTCAGCACAGCGTGCAAGGCAGCGTGATAGTCGGCTTCGGCGCTGGCCGACATCGACGCGCGCAGGATCGTGCCTGCCCCGCCGTGAATGGCAATGACTGCGTTGGAGTTCATTTTTTGGCTTTGGTAGTGCGGGTGGTGCGGATAGAAACGCGCGCGGGTTGCTCGCTCGTGCCGGTGACTGCAGCTTGCGGATCGGTGAGCCACGGCAGCACGAATTCGGTGACTTCGGCGGCAGCCTTCACCGAGCGTTTCGCCCGGTAGGCGACCGCATCGCACAGCGCTTCGATGACTGCCAGCACGGCTGAATCGGCATTGGCCGCGAGCCGCCGTTCGGAGCGGATATAGAGCGAGAGGTCGGCGAATTGCGCGAGCGGCGAGCGCGGGCTGTCGGTCAGCGCAAGCACACGCGCCCCTCGGCTTGCCGCGCGCCGCGCGAGTTCGATTGTGTCTTCGACGTAGCGCGGAAACGCGATCCCGATCACCAGATCGTCTTCATTCGAAGCAAACAGACGCCGCGCGGCATGTGACGGTCCACCAACGAACGCGAGCGACTGCACGTTGTCGTGATACGGCATCAGGCCGTGCTCCATCAGGCCCGCGAGGAACGCACTTGAACCGGCGCCGAGCACGAAGACGCGACGCGCGGAAATGATCGCTTCTACAGCGGCCTTGGCGGCGGCGCTGTCGATCGCAGAACGAGTGGATTGCAGATTGCTAGCAGCCTGTTCGAGCGACGCGTCAATCAGATCGTCGCCGGAAGTGAGCGACTCCTGCGCGCTACGCAACCGCTCGACCGGCGCGAGCGTCGCTTCGAAACCGCGTACGAGCGCTTCGCGAAACTGCGGATAGCCGTCGAAGCCGAGCGCGCGAGCGAAGCGATTCGCCGTCGCCACCGACGCACCGACCACGCTCGCCAGTTCGTCGATCCGCATGGTCGCCGCGCGGAACAGATTCGCCAGCACGTATTCGCCCATGCGTCGATGGATCGGCGTGAGAGTTGGCATCGCCGCGGCGATGCGCGCGGCGATGGCCTGCTCGGCGGGGGTCGAAGCGACGGACGAGTGATGGATCATGCGAGCAAGGCGGCCTGGTAACTGTCCTCAAAGAGGACTTCCTTCGGGATGTAAGCAAAATGCATGAAAGTATATTTACATAGAAATCGCGCCGAAAAAAATTCATTTTCATTTTCGAGGGTTTTCACGGACGCCCGCAGCCGCCTTGGCACGCAACGCATGCCATCCGATGAAAACCAGTTTTCATTGAACGACCGCTGCGCCCTCAGGAATCTGCGCGAGCCGCGCCGCTGGCGACATGACGATGATCAACGCCTGAACAAGGAAAGCCACTGCGGCCGCAACCAGACACGCGTCCATCCCCCAGCGCGCGCTGATCGCCGCACCGAGCAACGCGCCCAGCGGTCGCGCACCATAGGTCGCGGTGCTGTTGAGCGCCGAGACGCGGCCCATCATCCGCTCAGGCGTGATCGCCTGACGCAGCGTGGTCGAGCCGACCACCCACAGAATCGGTCCGGCGCCGAGCAGGAAGAAGCTCAGCATCGCGAGCCAGAACGACGGCGTGACGATCGTCGCTACCATCACGAGCGAGGCGAGCAAACCGCACGACGGCCCGATGATCAGCATGCGGCCGAATGCGAGGCGCCGCGCAATGGCCGGTGCGGCGAGCGCGCCGCACACCATGCCGACGCCGTACGCGCCGAGCGTCACGCCGACCATCGAAGCGCTCAAGCCCAACCGATGCACGGCATACGGCACATATACCGCCTGCAGCACGAAAAAACCGAGGTTGAAGAAGATCGCGGTGGCCAGCATCGGACGCAGTAGCGCGTCGCGCAGCACGAAGCGCGTACCGTCACGCAGTTCCAGCAGGAAGTGACGCTGGGGAGCAGCCGCTCGCGGCGGTTCGCGCAGCCCCGCGAGCAATGCGACGGCCAGCGCCGATAGCCCGGCCGCGCAGCCATACGCCCATCCCGCGCCGACCCAGCCGACCAGCAGTCCGCCGAGCGCCGGTCCCGCCGAATACGCGACGCTGCGCGCCAGTTCGAGCCGGCCGTTGGCCTGGGCGTACGCCTCGCGCGGCACGATCGAGGGCACCAGCGAAGGCGCCGCAACGTTATAGGCAACCGTGCCGGTCGCGGCAATGAAGCCGAGCGCGGCAAGCAGCGGCAAGCTCAGCGCATGTGTCATCAAGAGCAACAGCACGCACAACATCGCGATCACGCGCACGCTTTCGGCGAGTGTCATCAACGTGCGGCGCGAACGGCGGTCGGCCCATACGCCGAGCGGAATCGACAACAACAGGAACGGCAACGTCTGTGCGGTTTGCAGTAGACCGGTCTCGCGTGCGCCGGCGCCAAGCGCGAACACGGCGACGAGCGGCGCGGCGGCAAGGCTGATCTGCTCAGCCGATTGCGCGACCAGATTCGACCATGCGAGCCGCTGGAATGCGGCCGGCAGACGAAGCGCGGATGAAGACGACGAAGAGGAAGCGGCGTGCATCGATGAACTCCTGCGACGGGATGTGGGAGACCATCGTGGTCGCTATGGCGCAGCGCGGCGCTCCGCTTCTTGCGGTGTTATTCTTCGCTCGCCATGAATCTCGAAAGCATCCTCTTCACACAAGGTTTCGGCTCGCGCCGCCAATGCCGGGCGCTGATCGGCGACGGCCGCGTGAGCATCGGCGGCTCCGTCTGCGCCGATGCCGACGCCGATTTCCCAACCGATGACAGCACGTTCAGCTTCAGCGTGGACGGGGTCGTCTGGCCGTATCGCGAGCACGCCTATCTGTTGCTGAACAAACCTGCCGGCTATGAATGTTCGCGCGATCCGCAGCATCATCTGAGCGTGTTCAGCCTGCTGCCGCCGCAGTTCGCCGAACGCGGCGTGCAGTGCGTGGGCCGCCTCGATCAGGACACGACCGGCCTCCTCTTGCTCTCCGACGACGGCAAGTTCGTGCACATGTTCACGTCGCCGAAACGCAAAGTGCCGAAGCTGTATATCGCGACCACGCGCCATCCGATCGACGATGCCCAATTGCGTGCCTTGCGCGACGGCGTCTTGCTGCACGGCGAGCCCAAGCCGATCATCGCCGTCGACGTAGAGGCGCGCGGTGAGCACGCGCTGGCCCTCACCGTGATGGAAGGCAAATATCACCAGGTCAAGCGGATGATCGCGGCTGCGGGCAACCGTTGCGAAGCGCTGCATCGCGAGCGGATCGGCGGACTCGCATTGCCCGCGACGCTCGCGGAAGGCGCGTGGCAATGGCTCGACGAAACCGACCTCGGATCTTTACGGAGCGGGTAAACAGGTAGGTCCCCTTTAGAGCCTTGATGCGTCAGGAGAATGGTGTGCGCCCCCGCACACAAGCCCCGGCGGACACCTGATTGCACGCTGCATCGCAGCATGCTCTTGCTTACAACTCGCCCTATACTCGTTTAAACAAAGACTACAAAGAGTTCAAGGAGGGGCGCCATGGTCATCCACGACACCATCGCGATTTCGTATGTGATGATCGCTTTCGTGTGCCTCGGCCTGGTTCTGATTGGCGGACTGCTGGTCATGATGCGGCTGCGGCATAAATATCATCCGAACCTGATCGGCGCGCTGATCGGCGCAATGCTGTGTTTCCTGTTGCTGGAGGCATTGCCGGCGCTGACGTAAACCAACGGGGGTGCGCGCGGCTGGCGCAGAGGCCGGCGCGCGCGGAGTATCGCCGGGAGATGCACGGCCCGGCGGTTTGTTGTTCGCGGCTGAACGCGTTGAGACCCATCGCCTGATCGCGTGTTTTCTCAGCCGCGCGCTTTTGCTTCGGCATGTGGCACAGTGGCGCTCCGTTCGGGCCGCATGCGCAGAAAATCCTCGACGCTTGGATACTGCAAGCGCACACGCAACTCCTCTTTGAGGCGCCGGTTCACGAGCCGCCTCGATTCGCGCATGAAGGACAGCAAGGTCGGCTCGATCTGCTGCTCCGCCTCCGCGCGCGTGATGCGAGGCGCGCGCTCGAGACCGAACGCATCGGCCACTGCATCGAAGTACTCTCCCATTTTCAGCGACGTATCGTCGGACGCGTGAATCACGCGCCCCGGCCGCCCGCGTGTGGCGAGACGCACGAGGATCGCGGCCAGATCGTCGGCATGGATATGGTTGGTGTAGACGTCGTCTGCGTCGACCAAGGCGGGCGTGCGCTTTTCCAGCCGCGCGAGCGGCAGACGGTTGCTCGCATAGATGCCCGGAATCCGCGCGATGCTGGCAGCGACCACGCCTCGCGCGGTGGCGCGCCGCAATTGCCGCTCGGCCGACACGCGGCGTTTGGCACGCGCATTGGCCGGCTGCGACGCGCGCGTCTCGTCGATCCACGCGCCGCCGCAATCGCCGTAGACGCCTGTCGTGCTCGCGTACACCAGCCTCACAGGCACGTGCGGCGCGGCGGTCCAGCGCACCCTGTCGGGTACAATATTGGCTGCTTCAGATTCCGCCCATGAGGCACTCATGTTGCGCAACCCGCGGCGCAGCCGCCCGACCGGCGCCACCGTGCCGCGCGCGGCACGCATCGCCCGATCACGGCGCGCGCTCAGCGTAGCGAGCAAGGCCCGGGTGCGGCGGTCGTCATCGCCGGTCTTTTGCGGTGGCGCGAGATGCAGCACCGTCGGCGCGAGGCCGGCGAGCCGTTTCAGGCTGCGCCGTGCGTCGAGGTCGCCGACCAGCGGCGTGACGCCGGCGGCGCGCAATTCGGCGCTGCGTTCAGTGTGGCTGGTGAGCGCGAAGACATGTGTGCGTGGCCGCAACAGGGGCACGCAGCGCATGCCGACATCACCGCAGCCAACAATCAACACGCGCGGCCGGCGTAAATTTCGTGTCGCTTTCATGGTGGACGAATTGTAGCCGTCAAGCGCGGCAGGTACCGCACAGTTGTACAGCGGGTCCGATAACGATTACCGACTTTTCGATTTCGAACACTCTATGGCATTTAACGTCACGCTCCGGCAAAGCGGCCGGCAGTTTCAGGTGGAACAGGACGAACCGGTCCTGATCGCGGCCTTGCGCCAGGGCATTGGTCTGCCGTACGGCTGCAAGAACGGCGCCTGCGGCTCATGCAAAGGCACCGTGGTCAGCGGTCAGATCGAACAGCGTCAGCATTCGTCATCGGCTTTGTCGAACGACGAAAAGACGCGCGGCATGGCCCTCTTCTGCTGCGCGACGGCATGCTCCGATCTCGACGTGGATATCCGCGAAGTGGCCGGCGTGGGCGACGTGCAGGTCAAGAAACTGCCGTGCCGCGTGAACGCGATAGAGCGCAAGGCCGACGACGTCGTCGTGCTGAAGCTGCAATTGCCCGCTAACGAGCGTCTGCAATATCTGGCCGGCCAGTACCTTGAATTCATCCTGAAAGACGGCAAACGCCGCAGCTATTCGATGGCGAACGCGCCGCACACCGAAGGCCCGATCGAATTGCACATCCGTCATATGCCGGGCGGCGCATTCACGGACCACGTATTCAACACGATAAAGGAGCGCGACATCCTGCGCTTCGAAGCCCCGCTCGGCACCTTCTTCCTGCGTGAAGACTCGGAGAAGCCGATCGTGCTGCTGGCCTCGGGCACGGGCTTCGCGCCGCTGAAGGCGATCGTCGAACATGCGGTGTTCAAAAACCTGAACCGGCCCATGACGCTTTATTGGGGCGCGCGCCGCAAGAAGGACCTGTACCTGCTCGAGATCGCCGAGCAATGGGCTCGCGAGATTCCGAACTTCAAGTTCGTGCCGGTGCTGTCGGAACCGGACGCGGGCGACGCGTGGACGGGTCGCGTCGGCTTCGTGCATCGCGCGGTGATCGAGGACCTGCCGGACCTGTCGCCGTACCAGGTGTACGCGTGCGGCGCGCCGGTGATGGTGGAGTCGGCACAGCGCGATTTCACCCAGCATCATGGGCTGCCGGAAGACGAGTTCTACGCGGATTCCTTCACGAGCGCGGCGGATCTGGCGAACGCGGTTTGAGGCGATGAACGGGTTGATCGTCATCAGATCAACCCGTTCATCAAAACGAAACTGGCACGCTGGCAGACTTGCATAAATCCGCGTTGACGCGAATTTGTGCAAATTCATGGTTTACACCAGCGCTTTCCTTGTCGTATTCTTTCGCGCATGAACCGCATCCAGTCCGAACTCCGACGTCGCCGCTCGCCGCTCCCTTAGGGGCGCCGCTGGCTTCGTCACGGATTCGCGCCGCACAAAGGCGCAAGCAGTTCGAATCATGAAAGCCACGGCATGCCGTGGCTTTTTTGTTTGCTTTTTTTGTTTTCACCGGCCGCTACTTCATTTGAGGCCAACCGCTCACTCACCCTTCACCCCGCTGTCTGGAGCTTGCCGTCATGAATTTCAATGAGTACCCGATCGAGTCGCTGATGTACATCACGAACCGGCCCGAAATCGTTTTCACGCACGGCAAGGGCTCGTGGCTCTACGACAATAACGGCAAGCGATATCTGGACTTCATCCAGGGCTGGGCGGTCAACAGCCTCGGTCATTGCAACGACGGCATGATCGAAGCGCTGAACACGCAATCGAAGCTGCTGCTGAATCCGTCGCCGGCCTTCTACAACGAGCCGATGGCGAAGCTCGCCGGATTGCTCACCCAGCATAGCTGTTTCGACAAGGTGTTCTTCGCGAACAGCGGCGCCGAAGCGAACGAAGGCGCAATCAAGCTCGCGCGCAAGTGGGGTAAGAAGTTCAAGGACGGCGCGTTCGAAATCATCACCTTCGATCACAGCTTCCACGGCCGCACGCTCGCCACCATGTCGGCAAGCGGCAAGCCGGGTTGGGACACGATCTACGCACCGCAAGTGCCGGGCTTCCCGAAGGCGGATCTGAACGACATCGCGTCGGTTGAAAAGCTGATCAATGCGAAGACCGTCGCGGTGATGCTGGAACCGATTCAGGGCGAAGGCGGCGTGATTCCCGCCACACGCGAATTTATGCAGCAACTGCGCGCGCTGACTAAGAAGCACAACCTGCTCCTGATCGTCGACGAAGTGCAAAGCGGTTGTGGCCGTGCCGGCACCCTATTCGCCTACGAGTTGTCGGGCATCGAGCCGGACATCATGACGCTCGGCAAGGGCATCGGCGGCGGTGTGCCGCTCGCGGCGCTGCTGGCGAAGGCTGACATTGCTGTGTTCGAAGCCGGCGATCAGGGCGGTACATACAACGGCAATCCGCTGATGACCGCGGTCGGTTACTCGGTGATCTCGCAACTGACGGCGCCGGGTTTCCTCGAAGACGTGCGTGCGCGCGGCGAATATCTGCGCGCGGAGCTGCTCGAACTGTCGGAAGAACGCGGTTTCGAAGGCGAACGCGGTGAAGGTCTGCTGCGCGCCCTGCTGCTCGGCAAGGACATCGGCAACCAGATCGTCGAGATGGCGCGCGTGATGCAACCCGACGGCCTGCTGCTGAACGCGGCGCGTCCGAACCTGCTGCGTTTCATGCCGGCGCTGAACGTCACGAACGAAGAAATCGACCAGATGATGGCGATGCTGCGTTCGATTCTCGACACGCTGTAATCACACAGGAAAGCGCGTATGACGACGAGCGCAACGCTATCGATCCGCCGCTTCGACGCGAGCGACACCGATGCCGTGGTCGCGCTGTGGCAGGAAGCGTTCCCCGAGTATCGGGACGTGACAAGGCCGCAACGCAATCCGCATCTGTCGATCGCCAACAAGCTGGCGACGCAACCGGAACTGTTCTTTGTCGCGGTGTTCGGCGAGCGTATCGTCGGCACGGTGATGGGCGGCTACGACGGGCACCGAGGCTGGCTGTATTCGCTTGCGGTAGATGAATCGTTGCGTCGTCACGGCATCGGTACGCGGCTGGTCGCACATGTCGAAAACGCGTTGACCGAACGTGGATGCCCGAAGCTGAATTTGCAGGTGCTGTCCGCGAAGGCCGATGTGCGCGCGTTCTATGAAGCGCTCGGTTATCGCGCGGATGCCGTGATCAGTCTCGGCAAACGGTTGGGCGAACTGGCGGAAACGCCAGCGGCTTAAGCGCAGGCAATCGCCTGAATTGAGAAAGGCCGCATGCGCGATTGAAGCGCATGCGGCCTTTTTTACGGCTGAGGCAAACTTAGTCCGGGTTATTCACCCAGCTCATTCACCCAGATAAGCCGCCCGCACCTTCGGATCATCCAGCATCTGCTTCGCGTCGCCGGACATCGTCACCAGCCCCGAGTCCATCACGTAGCCGCGGTTCGCCGCCTGCAACGCGAGACGCGCGTTCTGCTCAACCAGCAGCACCGTCATGCCTTCAGCCGAGATCGCCCGCACCACTTCGAAGATCTTCTCGACCATGATCGGCGACAGACCCATCGAAGGCTCATCCAGCAACAACAGCTTCGGTTTGCTGATGATCGCACGTGCCATCGCCAGCATCTGCTGTTCGCCGCCCGAGAGCGTGCCTGCGTATTGCGTCGCCCGTTCCTTCAGGCGCGGGAAAAAGCCGAACATGCGATCGACGTCTGCCTTGATGGCGTCGGTATCGTTGCGCAGATACGCACCCATCTGCATGTTCTCGACGATCGACATGCGCGAAAAAATGCCGCGGCCTTCCGGCACCATCGCGAGACCGCGCTTGAGCAGCTCGTGCGCCGGGATGCCCTTGATCGACTCACCCATGTACTCGATGTCGCCTGCCGAGTACGGCTTCAGACCCGTGATCGCCTTCATCGTCGTGGTCTTGCCCGCGCCGTTCGCGCCGATCAGCGTGACCAGTTCACCCTGCGCAACTTCGAGATCGATACCCTTGACTGCCTGGATGCCGCCGTAATTGACCTGCAGGCCCTTGATTTTCAACATTGCCGTTGCCATTAGTGGACCCCCGCACCCAGATAAGCTTCGATCACCTTCGGATCCTTCTGCACGTCTGAAGGCAGACCTTGCGCAATCACCTTGCCGTAGTCGAGCACCGTCATCTGGTTGCACAGACCCATCACCAGTTTCACGTCGTGCTCGATCAGCAGAATCGTCTTGCCGTCGCTGCGGATCTTGTCGAGCAGCTTGGTCAGCTCGACCTTTTCCGTTGCATTCATGCCGGCAGCCGGTTCATCCAGTGCGAGCAGCTTCGGATCCGTTGCCAGTGCGCGGGCGATTTCCAGACGGCGCTGGTGACCGTATGACAGATTGCGCGACGTGTAGTCCGCATACTGCGCAATGCCGACGTATTCCAGCAGTTCGACTGCGCGTTCCTTGATCTCGCGCTCTTCCTTGCGCTCGGCCGGCGTCTGGAACACCGCGCCGATCAGGCCATGCTTCGTGCGCACGTGGCGGCCGACCATCACGTTTTCCAGCGCGGTCATGCCGCCGAACAAACGGATGTTCTGGAACGTACGCGCAATACCCGCCTTCGCCACCTGATAGACGGCGGTCGGCGTGTATTCCGTGCCGTTGAGCTTGAACTCGCCCGAATCCGGCGTGTACAGACCCGTGATCACGTTGAAGAAGGTCGTTTTGCCGGCACCGTTCGGGCCGATCAGGCCATAAATCTGGCCCGCCTTGATTTGCAGGCCAACGTCGGACAGTGCCTGCAGGCCGCCGAAGCGCTTGTTGACGCCCTTAACCGACAGGCGGATCTGATCGCTGCCGACGCCGTTGTTTACGTTATCGCTCATATGATTTCTCCCTGCGGGCCTCAGGCGCGCACCGGCTTCTTGCCAGCGCGCTTCGCCAGTTTCGCAATCTTGTCTTCGTGCTTCGGCGACGGCCACAGGCCTTCCGAGCGGTACAGCATGATCACGACCATCGCGAGGCCGTACAGCAACTGACGGATCACTTCGGTATCGACGATTTCATGGCCGAAGATCATGTTCTGCAACGGACCCATGGTCGAGCGCAGGAATTCCGGGAACACGGCGAGCAGCACCGCACCGAGAATCACGCCAGGGATGTGGCCCATACCGCCCAGCACCACGCACGCCAGCACCACGACCGATTCCCAGAACGTGAACGATTCCGGCGACACGAAGCCCTGGAACGAACCGAACATCGCGCCCGACAGGCCGCCGAACGACGCGCCCATTGCAAAGGCCAGCAGCTTCACGTTACGGGTGTTGATGCCCATTGCCTTGGCGGCGATTTCGTCTTCGCGGATCGCGGCCCATGCACGGCCGATACGCGAGTGCTGCAAACGCGTACAGGTCCAGATCACGAACAGCGCGCACAGCACGAACAGGTAGTAATACATGTACACCGACGGGAACGAGAACCCGAGGAACGTGTGTGTCTGCGCGAGGCTGAAGCCGCCTGCCGACACCGGAGCGATGCCGGTGATCCCCTTCGGCCCGTTCGTGATGTTGACCGGACGGTCGAGGTTGTTAATGAAGATCCGCACAATCTCCCCGAAGCCCAGTGTCACGATCGCGAGGTAGTCGCCACGCAGACGCAAGGTCGGCGCGCCGAGCAGGACGCCGAAGGTCGCGGCGAGCCCCATCGCAATCGGCACGATGATCCAGATCGGCGTATGCAGGCCGCCCGGGAACAGGTGCGCGATCCACTCGAACTGCGAGGTCAGGTGGGGCGAACTCAGCAGCGCCGCGGTGTACGCGCCGATGGCGTAGAACGCGATGTAGCCCAAATCCAGCAGGCCGGCGAAGCCGACCACCACATTGAGACCCAGCGCCAGCATCACGTACAGCATCGCGAAGTCGAGCACGCGGACCCAGTAGTTGCCGCCAGCGGCACCGATGATCATCGGCGCCGCGATCACGAAGATCGCGGTGATGATGCCGACGGTCAGCGTCTTTGTCAGGTTCTTTTCAGGGATGAGCGTCGTGGACGGCTCGATCGGTTGAATTGATGTCATGTCTGTCTACTCCTTATGCTCGATCCGCAACACGTTCGCCCAGCAGGCCCGACGGACGGAACACCAGCACGATGATCAGCACGATGAATGCGAACACGTCCTGGTAGTTACTGCCGAACACACCGCCCGTAAGGTTGCCGATGTAGCCGGCGCCCAACTGTTCGATCAGGCCGAGCAGCACGCCGCCCACCATGGCCCCGCCGAGATTGCCGATCCCGCCCAGCACCGCCGCGGTAAAGGCCTTCAGACCCGGGATGAAGCCCATATAGAAGTGTGCGTTGCCGTATTCGGACGCGATCATCACGCCGGCCAGAGCGGCCAGCGCCGAGCCGATCATGAAGGTCGCCGAAATCACGAAATTCGGGTTCACGCCCATCAGGCTGGCGACACCCGGGTTCTCAGCGATCGCACGCATCGCGCGGCCCAGCTTGGTCTTGTGAACCAGCAACAGCAGACCGCCCATCACGAGGAACGCCACGACCATGATCACGATTTCGGTCATCGAGATCACGGCGCCAGGCGTCGTGTCGGTGGCCTTGATCACGTTGATCGGGTCGGTGGGCAACAGCTGCGGGAACGGCAGCGGGTTGCGCGACCAGATCATCATCGCGAGGGTTTGCAGCAGGATCGACACGCCGATCGCGGTGATCAGCGGGGCGAGACGCGGTGCTTTACGCAACGGCCGGTAGGCCACGCGCTCGATCGTGTAGCCGACCAGCGAGCAAACCACTGCCGCGATGATCAACGCGATGATGAGCGTCGGCACGTTGCCGAGGCCGGGGAAGTGGTTCTGAAGCACGCCTATGGCCGAGAGCGCAACCATCGCGCCCACCATCAACACATCGCCATGCGCGAAGTTGATGATGCCCAAGATGCCGTAAACCATCGTATAGCCCAGTGCGATGATGGCGTAAACGCTGCCAAGCACCAGCCCGTTGAGGACCTGCTGGATGAAGATATCCATTTAATGCTCCTTAGCCCGTGCGACTGGATTCGCGTTCTTCATCAGCCGGTGGGCGGTGATGCGGTACGCCAATCTCAACGGCACTGCGGGTACTGATGTAAAAGACCGGTAAGGGTTATCCGCTATCCGGTTCGTCTTACGACTGGGATGCAGTCGGGGACTCGCCGATGGCGGATGCAAAAACGGCACCGTTGGGTGGTTTCGGTGCCGTCAGGCTACATCCCGTCATCACTTCTTCACGACGTCGAGAACCGCTTTCTTGCCGTCCTTGAAGTCGTAAAGCGTAATGGCGCCCTCTTTCAAATCACCCTTGTCGTCGAACGCGATGTGACCGATTACCCCGTTGTAATCGGTGGACGGCATCGCAGCCAGCACCTTGGGCGCCTCGATCGAATTAGCGCGCTTCATTGCATCGACAATCACGTACACAGCGTCATACGTGAACGGTGCGTAAATCTGCACCGGCGTGTGGAAGCGGTCGACGTACTTCTTTTCGAAGTCCGCTCCCTTGTCCATTTTCGAAAGCGCGAGTCCTGCCTCCGAACAGACCAGGTTTTGCACGGCGGTTCCCGCCAGCTCACCCACCTTGTCGGTACACACGCCGTCGCCGCCAAGGATTTTTGCCCTGATACCGAGCGCCGCCGCCTGTTTGGTAAACGGCCCGCCCGTTGCGTCCATTCCGCCGAACATGATCACGTCCGGCTGAACACTCTTGATCTTTCTAAGGACGGCCTGAAACTCCGTAGCCCTGTCATTCGTGGCTTCACGCGCGACGATCTTCGCCCCGCTCGCCTGTACTGTCTTCGCGAACTCGTCGGCCAGTCCTTTACCGTATACGGTCGAGTCGTCGACGATCGCGATGCGTTTCGCGCCGAGCACTTTCGTCGCGTAGTTGGCAAGCGCCGGGCCCTGCTGGGCATCGGTCGCGACCACCCGATACGTCGTCTTGAAACCTTGCTGCGTGTACCCCGGATTTGTCGACGACGGGGAGATCTGCACGATCCCGGCATCGCTATAGATCTTCGACGCGGGAATCGAGACGCCTGAATTCAGGTGCCCGACCACGGCGACAACATGATCGTCGACAAATTTTTCAGCGACCGCCGTACCCGTTTTCGGGTCCGCGGCATCATCTTGTGCGTCGAGTTCCAACTGGATCTTGTGACCGTCGATGGTCAAGCCTTGCTTATTGATTTCCTCGACCGCCAGACGCGCGCCGTTTTCATTGTCCCTGCCAAGATGCGCAATACCCCCCGTTAATGGGGCCGCATGACCGATTTTCACGACAGTCGTTTCACTCGCCGGTGCCGCTGCCGACGTGGCAGCCGATGCACCTGCTCCCGCCTCGCTATCCTGCTTCTTGCCGCACGCGGTCAACATCGCAACCGCGGTCACGATGGACACGGCGTAAGCAAACTTGACTCGCATTAAGTTGGTCTCCTGCGCCTTGCAAAATCTATTGTTCGGGACCCGGAGGCCTTGAGAACGCGCGCATTGTAACTCCAATTATGCGACGGGCAATATTGTTGAAACGGTGGGGTTTTCCTGCATTGCAACCTTATTTTGAGAGAGGAATTCCGAAAAAGGCGCAACCGGGTTGCGACTATTTTTCGTGCATCAGTTGCACCATCGCCGCGCCCAATGGCATCAAGTGTTGCAGCGATCTGGCCCGATCCCTGATTGCACCGTGGTTCGCGTTAAGTATTACGTTTCCATTGATATCAGGACGCGCGCACTATTTTAGTGCGCCAAAAATCAGGGCAACGCGTTTGATACGATTTAAACGGGGCCATATCATCGAAAAATTGATTAAAAGCCAAATCACAATTCAAAGGAATTTGTGTGGGAGGACACTTAAAACGGCTCGATACGCTGATCTGGCACTTTATTTTCGGCGGGCTCACGATTTTGCGGGCGTAAAAAAAGCGCGCCCTTGGGCGCGCTTTCCTTTCAGAAACGTCGGCTGATTGTCAGGCAGGCAGACCCAGCCCGCGCGGCAACGGAAACGCGATGTTTTCCTCGATGCCTTCGAGCGCACGCACGTTGCGCACGCCGAGCTCACGCAACCGGCCGATCACCGCTTGCGCCAGCGCTTCCGGCGCCGAGGCGCCCGCCGTCACGCCGATCCGGCGCTTGCCTTCAACCCACACCGGATCGATCTGGTCCGGCGAGTCCACCATATAAGAAGGCACGCCAAGCTTTTCGGCCAGCTCGCGCAACCGGTTCGAATTCGAACTATTCGGGCTGCCAACCACGATCACGACGTCGCATTGCGGCGCCATGAACTTGACCGCGTCCTGGCGGTTTTGCGTGGCGTAGCAGATGTCCTGCTTCTTCGGCTCGCGGATCGCGGGATATTTCGCCTTCAGGGCGCCGATGATCTCGGCTGCGTCGTCGACCGACAGGGTGGTTTGCGTCACGAACGCGATCCGCTCGGGATCGGCCAACTGCAAGGCCAGCACGTCTTTGATGTCTTCCACCAGATGCATGCCTTCGCCCGCCTGCCCCATCGTGCCCTCGACTTCAGGGTGGCCCTTGTGGCCGATCATCACGATGTCGAAGCCGTCCTGGCGCATCTTCGCGACTTCGATATGCACCTTGGTCACGAGCGGACAGGTGGCGTCGTACACCCGCAGGCCACGCGACTCGGCCTCCGAACGCACCGCTTTCGACACGCCATGCGCGCTGAAGATGACCGTATTGCCAGCCGGCACTTCTTCCAGTTGCTCAATGAAGATTGCGCCCTTCTTGCGCAAATCCTCGACGACATAGGCGTTATGGACGATTTCGTGGCGCACGTAAATCGGCGAGCCGTGCAGCTTGATGGCCCGCTCTACGATTTCAATGGCCCGATCGACGCCGGCACAGAACCCACGCGGCTGCGCCAGCAGGATCTCGGTTTCGGCAAGAGTCGTATCCGTGATGCTCATGTTTACAGAATCCCGATGATTTTCACTTCAAACGCCAGCGCCTGGCCGGCAAGCGGATGGTTGAAATCGAACAACGCCGACGTCTCGCCAACTTCCTTGAGGACGCCCGCGTAGCGGCCGCCACCCGGCGCGTTGAATTCGACCAGGTCACCCGGCGAAAAATCCTCGCCGATCATGCTGTTTTCGCGCAGCGTGGCCAGCGAAACCCGCTGGATCAGCTCCGGATTGCGCGGACCGAACGCCTGACCCGGCGTTAGCTGAAAGGTCGAATGGTGGCCCACCTTCAAACCCAGCAGAATATCTTCCAGCGGCGGCGCCAGTTGACCCGCGCCGAGCAACAGCGTGGCCGGCTTGTCGGTAAACGTATTGATGACTTCGGCGCCATCGGCAAGGGAAAGCCGGTAATGAAGCGTGACGTGTGAACCGGGCTTCACTTCGGAAATGTCGATGATGCTCATGCAATGCTCGCTCAGTCGAAGCGCGCTGCACGCGTGCGCCGCGGGCGCAGTTGGCGCCGCAGTTGACGCGCGTGGCAAACCCTCGGGGTGCCGTGCGCAAAGCGTCTATTGTAAGCCACATAGCGGGCGGCGGCTTGGCTCCGTCGCGCGCATCGCGGCTCGGCCGCGCACCGCGCGCCGCCACAAACCCCAACTGGAGGATGCATATCTATATGGCCGACTATGCCTGCACGATAGACGAAGCCGCACTTGAAACGGCCTTGCCGGAGCCCATCGCGCCCGTCGTCGCGCCCGCCATCGCCGCACCCGGTGCAGCCGCCCCGGCGTCGCCAGGCGCTGGCGCCACAACGGGTCATACCGCGGCCGAAGCCGGCGTCAGCTCCGCCGACGCCACCGCGAACGGCGGCGCCCACCCTGCCCGCTCGCTTGTACGCGGCAAATGGCACAAAAACGACATGCCGCGCGAGCGGCTGATCGAGGAAGGGCCGGGCGTCCTGTCCGACACCGAAATGATCGTACTGGTGCTTGGCGCGGGGTTGCCGGGCCACGACGTGTTCGACGTGGCGCGCACACTGCTCGACCGCTTCGGCTCGCTACGCGCCATGCTCGACGCAACTTACTCGGACTTCGACGGCCTGCGCGGCATCGGGCCGGCGAAAAAGGCCCAGTTGATTGCCATCATGGAAATGGCGCGGCGTTCGCTGGTCGATAAAATGCGTGACCGCTCGCTGATGAACTCGCCCGAAGCCGTGCAAGACTATCTGCGCCTGCGCATCGGCGGAAGTCCCCACGAAGTCTTCGTGTCGCTCTTTCTCGACGCCCGCCACCGGCTGATCCGCTGCGAGGAGAGCGCCCGGGGCACGCTCACGCGCATGGCCGTCTATCCGCGCGAAATCGTGCGGCGGGCGTTGAGCCTGAATGCGGCCAGCCTGATCGTCGCGCATAATCACCCTTCCGGCGCCGTCCAGCCGAGCGCGAGCGACTGCCGGCTGACGCATACGCTGCGCGAAGCCCTTGCGCTGATCGACGTCCAATTGATCGATCATCTGGTGATCGGCGCGGATCGCACATACTCCTTTGCCCGCGCCGGCTGGCCGTGACACGGTGCGAACCAGGGTCGCGGCAACGTCGTGCCGAGTTCGGCATCGCAAATAAGGTTTGATTTTGCGGCTTTTTTTCTGCTAGAATTCCGGTTTGCCTATTTCCAACCCCCTGTTCCGAAGCCACCAAGGCGTTCCGGAAAGGAAACGTGCCTCGAGTTTCAATAAACTCTCAGCGCGGCTCTTTTCGGGAAACTTTCACGGCGTTCGAACTCAGAATTAGCGTATTAGGAGTGCTCTCATGGCACGCGTATGCCAAGTAACTGGGAAAGCGCCGATGAGCGGCAACAACGTTTCCCACGCGAACAACAAAACCAAGCGCCGGTTCCTGCCGAACCTGCAAAACCGCCGTATTTGGGTGGAAAGCGAAAACCGTTGGGTGCGTCTGCGCGTTTCGAACGCCGGCCTGCGCCTGATCGACAAGAACGGTATCGACGCTGTGCTCGCAGATCTGCGCGCACGCGGTGAAGCCTAAGGAGTAAATCATGGCGAAAGGCGCACGCGACAAGATCAAGTTGGAATCGACCGCAGGCACGGGTCACTTCTATACGACGACGAAGAACAAACGCAACATGCCGGAAAAGATGCTGATCAAGAAATTTGATCCGGTCGTCCGTAAGCACGTTGACTACAAGGAAACCAAGATTAAATAAATCTTGGCTCCTGCCTGACGAAGGCAAAAAGATTTGCAAAAAAGCCTCGCATTCGTGTGAGGCTTTTTTGTTTTCAACGTCCCAATATCGCGCTGATTAGCTGTCCTTTAGCTGCCCTTTCGCCGCCAGGACAGTCTTATCCCGTTCGGCCAGCTTTCCCTCATTCGTTGCGACGCGTATCCTTTCTCGTTTTAGCGGCATGCACACAGCATGGCGTCACGGCGAAACGAAAGACGGAGATGCAGGCGATGGAATTCGATGTAGCGATTGTCGGTAGCGGTCTGGCGGGCTTGAGCGTCGCGCTCAACCTCGCGGAGACCCGGCGGGTTGCGGTGGTCGCCAAGCGATCGATGACCGAAGGCGCGAGCGATTGGGCGCAAGGCGGGATCGCCGCCGTTCTGGATTCGGCAGACAGCGTCGAAAACCACGTGCGCGACACGCTGATCGCCGGTGGCGGCCTGTGCGACGAGACGGCGACGCGTTTTATCGTTGAGCATGGGCGCGCTGCGATCGAATGGCTAATCGAGCAAGGCGTGCCGTTCACCAAAGACGACGCCGCCGAACTCGGCTTCCATCTGACGCGCGAAGGCGGCCACAGCCATCGCCGGATCATTCATGCTGCGGATGCAACGGGCCATGCAGTGGTCACCACGCTCAGCGAACGTGTACGCCGCCATCCGAACATCACCCTGCTCGAGGACCACTACGCGATCGACCTGATCACGTCCGACCGTCTCGGTCTGCCGGGGCGTCGCTGCCACGGTTTGTATGCACTCGATCTGCAAAGCGGCCGCACCGTGACAATCGAAGCGCCGCATACCGTGCTCGCCACCGGCGGCGCCGGCAAGGTCTATCTGTACACCACCAACCCCGACACCGCGACCGGCGACGGCATCGCAATGGCCTGGCGCGCCGGTTGCCGCGTGTCGAACATGGAATTCATCCAGTTCCATCCCACCTGCCTGTTCCATCCTTATGCGAAGTCGTTCCTGATCTCAGAGGCCGTGCGCGGCGAGGGCGGCATTCTGAAGCTGCCGGATGGCACGCGCTTCATGCCGAACCACGACGAACGCGCCGAACTCGCGCCGCGCGACATCGTCGCGCGTGCGATCGACTTCGAGATCAAGAAACGCGGCATCGATTGCGTCTATCTCGACATCAGCCATCAGCCGCCCGAATTCCTGCGCGAGCACTTCCCGACGATTCTGGCCCGCTGCCTGGAATTCGGCATCGACATCACCAAAGAGCCGATTCCGGTTGTGCCCGCCGCGCACTACACGTGCGGCGGTGTCGTGACTGACCTGGCCGGCAGGACTGACCTCGCGGGCCTCTATGCGGTCGGTGAAACGTCATGCACAGGCCTGCACGGTGCGAACCGGCTTGCCAGCAATTCCTTGCTCGAGTGTCTCGTGATCGGACGCTCCGCCGCGCAAGCCATCGAGGAAGAAGGCTTCAGCGCCGCCGTCCACGCGCCGCTGCCTGACTGGGACGAAAGCCGTGTGTCAGATCCGGACGAAGAAGTGGTGGTCGCGCACAACTGGGATGAACTGCGCCGTTTGATGTGGAACTACGTCGGCATTGTGCGGACGGACAAGCGGCTCGCCCGGGCCAAGCATCGGCTTGCCTTGCTCCGTGACGAGATTCACGAGTATTACGCGAACTTCAAGGTGAGCCGCGATTTGCTTGAATTGCGCAATCTGGTCGACGTGGCGTCGTTGATTGTCGAAGGTGCTCGCTCACGGCGTGAAAGCCGAGGCTTGCATTTCAGCCGAGATTGGCCGGCCACGTTGCCTAAAGCGCTGCCGACGGTGCTGTCGCCGGAGCATGTGCGTAACCGCAACGTGTAATTTCTGAAGCTGAAGTGAAAAAGCCATCGCCGGTTTCCCAGCGATGGCTTTTTCATGGATGGCGAACGCTTAGGCGCGCGGCTTACACGATCCGCATCGAGTAATCCGTTGCACGCACATCTTTGGTCAGCGCACCGATCGACACGCGGTCGACACCCGTTTCGGCGATGGTCCTCACCGTCTCGAAGTTCACACCGCCAGACACTTCCAGCACCGCCCGCCCTGCCGTGATACGCACTGCTTCATGCATCGCGTCGAACGAAAAGTTGTCCAGCAGAATGGATTGCGCGCGATGCGCCAACGCGGTTTCCAATTGCGCAAGCGTTTCGACTTCGATCTGGATCGACACGCCTGCATTCAGCGCGAGCGCCGCATCCATTGCGGCACCGACGCCGCCCGCTGCGGCGATGTGGTTTTCCTTGATCAGAATGCCGTCGTACAAAGCGAGCCGCTGATTCGCCCCGCCACCCACGCGCACCGCGTATTTCTGCGCGAGCCGCAAGCCTGGCAAGGTCTTACGCGTATCGAGGATGCGCGTTTGGGTGTGGGCGATTGCGTCGACATAACGGCGCGTTGCGCTCGCCACGCCCGACAGCAGTTGCAGGAAATTCAACGCATTACGTTCCGCAGTCAACAGCGCACGGACAGGGCCGCGCAGCTCGCAGACCGGCGTATCCGCCGTCATCCGATCGCCCTCGCGATAACGCCACCGCACATCGATACGCGGATCGACCTGGCGCATCACCGCGTTGAACCAGAGCACGCCGCAAAGCATGGCATCTTCGCGCACGATGATGCGCGCATCACGCACGTCGTCTGCAGGGACAAGACGGCCGGTCTGATCGCCTGCGCCAACATCTTCGGCCAGCGCGTCGGCGACGTTGCGCGCCAGCGCAGCATCGAATGCCGCGCCATACTGCGCATGAATCTCCGCAAACAGCGGCGACACCGCCTCGACCTGATTGCGCTCAACTGCCCCTTCAACCGCCCCCATTACGCCGCTCCCACGTTCGAATACAGTTGCGCGTCTCGTGCAAGATCGCCGCTGGCTTGCACGCGTTTCTTGTGACGCGCCGCGAAGTCGAGCATCCGGTCGATCGGCAGACGCGCCCGTTCGCCGATCGCTCGATCGACGAAGATTTCGTTGTGGCCGCGTTCGAGCACCTCGGCCAGATTGGCGAGGCCGTTCATCGCCATCCACGGGCAATGCGCGCAGCTCTTGCAGGTCGCGCTGTTGCCGGCCGTCGGCGCGGCGATCAACGTCTTGCCCGGCGCGGCGAGCTGCATCTTGTGCAGAATGCCGAGATCGGTCGCCACGATGAAATGCGTCGCGTCAAGTTTTTGCGCGGCGTCGATCAACTGCGTGGTCGAGCCGACCACGTCCGCTTGCGCGACCACGTTAGCCGGCGACTCCGGATGCACCAAAACTTTCGCGTCCGGATACTCGGCGCGCAGCAGATCGAGTTCAATGCCCTTGAATTCGTCGTGCACGAGACACGAGCCCTGCCACAGCAGCATGTCCGCGCCCGTCTTGCTCTGGATATAGCTACCGAGATGCCGATCTGGCGCCCAGATGATCTTTTCGCCGCGTGCGTGCAGATCGGCAACGATTTCCAGCCCGATCGACGACGTCACCATCCAGTCCGCCCGAGCCTTGACGGCCGCACTGGTGTTCGCGTACACGACCACCGTGCGATCCGGGTGCGCGTCGCAGAACGCCGAGAATTCATCGACCGGACAGCCGAGGTCGAGCGAACAGGTCGCGTCGAGATCCGGCATCAGAATGCGCTTGTCCGGACTCAGGATTTTCGCGGTCTCACCCATGAAGCGCACGCCCGCCACCACCAGCGTTTGCGCCTCGTGATCGCGGCCGAAGCGCGCCATTTCCAGTGAGTCGGCCACGCAACCGCCGGTTTCGTCGGCGAGTTCCTGCAGTTCCGCGTCGACGTAGTAGTGCGCAACGAGCACGGCTTTCTCGCGCTTAAGCAATGCGCGGATGCGTTCCTTCAACTCCACCTTCTGTTCCGCCGACGGCACGTCGGGCACCTTCGCCCAGGCCTGCCCGATCCCGCAGGTCGTGCCCTGCGCCTGTGGCCGGTCGTATTCGACGGTCCTGATCGTCTGCTGATCCATGATCTCCTCTGCCTTCGCTCTGCCGCCGCGGACTGTCAATCGCGTGTCGTTGAAATTGCCGCGGCCCAAAAAGCAAAACCCCGCCAACGCGGGGTTTTGTGACGTAACGAAATTTTAATAGATTTCGCGCTCAGGCATACGATCAGGCATAACGGCGCAGGCGCATCGCAAAGTCTTGCAGTGCTTTGATACCGCTCTGTTCCGCCCGATGACACCAGTCTTGCAACTGAATCAGCAGTTGATCACGCGACGCATTCGAGCGCTCCCACATCGCCGCCAGTTCATTGCGCATGTCGATGTAGGTCTTGAGCTTCTGGCTGTTCGCGAAGATCTGCGGCAACTGGCGCTTCTGCGGTTCATCGAGACCCGCTTCTTCCTTGTGGAACCAGCTACGCGCACCGCGCATCACCTGATACTTCTCGCGCGCGCCCACTTCCTTGAGATGCGCCAGTTCCTGGCGATATGCGCGCTTGAGCGCCTTGCCGTAACGCGCCATCACTTCGTAGCGGTTTGCCAGCACGGCTTGCAACGTGTCCTGATCGAGCACCAGCTTGCCAGTGGTCAGACGCGGCGTAGGCGCGATCTTCTTCACCTTGGCCAGACGGAACGCCGACATGATGCGGATGTACATCCAGCCGATGTCGAACTCGTACCACTTGTTCGACAGCTTGGCCGACGTCGCATACGTGTGGTGGTTGTTATGCAGCTCTTCACCGCCAATGATGATGCCCCACGGGAAGATGTTGGTGCTGGCATCCGACGAGTTGAAGTTGCGGTAGCCCCACCAGTGCGCGAGGCCGTTCACCACGCCAGCCGCCCAGAACGGGATCCACACCATCTGCACGGCCCAGATCGTCAGGCCGACGACGCCGAACAGCGCGACGTTCAGCACCATCATCAGGCTCACGCCCAAGATCGGGTACTTGGTGTAGACGTTGCGTTCCATCCAGTCATTCGGCGTGCCGTGACTGAACTTGCGCATCGTTTCTTCATTCTTGGCTTCGGAACGGTACAGTTCCGCGCCTTCGAGCAGCACCTTCCAGATGCCGCGCGTTTGCGGGCTGTGCGGATCTTCTTCGGTCTCGCACTTGGCGTGGTGCTTACGGTGAATCGCGGCCCATTGGCCGGTCAGCATGCCGGTGGTCATCCACAGCCAGAAACGGAAAAAATGACTGACGATCGGATGCAGCTCCAGCGCACGGTGCGCCTGGCAGCGATGCAGATAGACCGTTACGCCAATGATCGTGATGTGCGTCGCGACCAGCGTGTACAGCACAAGTTGCCACCACGAGAAGTGCAGCAAACCGTGAGCAAGGAAATCGAGCAAGGAATTCAACAAGGCAATTTACCTGTGGAACAAGAGACGCCAGACACACGCGAAATGCGCGTGTCAAGAAAGTGAAAGCATACAGCGGGATTGGACGATATTCTACTTGAAGCGTTCCAAGTGTTTGTAACAAATAGGGATTTTTTGTGCGGTATCAACCAGATGGAACGCGCCGGCGGTCTTTTTTGGACCCGCCGGCGGGTTCGAAGTGCCCGTCAGTGGGCGCTGTCGGCCTGATTGGCCACGGGAGCAGTCATTGTTACCGCTTGCGGCATGGCGTCGCTGACGTTGCCGACGATTCGCACTTCGCGTTGCGAGAAAGGAATTGCGATGTCGTGTTCGGAGAACAGACGCCAGATGTTGCGATTGACGGCCGAGCGCACGCCTGACGTGCCTGTTGCCGCGTCTTCGATCCAGAAACCCAGTTCGAGGTTGATGCCGTCGGGGCCGAAACCAACCAGATAAGGCGTAGGCGCCGGTTCCTGCAGCACCCGCGCGACGCCCTGTGCGGCCTCGGCGAGCAACGCCATCGCCTGCTCGACGTCGGTGGAGTAGGCGACCTGCACGGCCGCCTTGGCGTAGCCGCGCGTCAAATAGGACGACTGGTTCTGCACCACGTCCGTAATCAGCTTTTCGTTCGGAATCAGCGTTTCGATGCCGTCGAGGCCGCGCACCACCGTATAACGCGTGCGGATCTGCGTGACCATGCCCTGCAAGCCGCTGACATTGATGGTGTCGCCGATGCGCAGCGAGCGGTCGATCAGGATGATGAAGCCCGAGACGTAGTTGCTGGCGATCTTCTGCAAGCCGAACCCGAGCCCGACACCCAGCGCGCCGCCGAACACGCCCAGCACCGTGATGTCGATTCCGACCAGCGACAGGCTGATCAACACCGCCGCCAGCACGAACGCAGCGCGCCCGACTCGCGCCACCACCACCTTGAGGTTGGCATCGAGCGTCTTCGAACGCATCAGACGATCTTCGAACGTGGCCCCGAGCCACATCGCGACGATCATCGTCACACACACCCACAGAAGCCCCGTGGTAAGCGAAAGCAGCGTCATGTGCGCATTCGCGACCCGGAAGCGCACGCTGCCCATCCAGGTGATCACGTCGTCCTGGATGCCCATCACGGTGAGCACCATGCCGATCCAGACGACCAGCGAAACGATCTTCTCGACGAGGAACAGCCACGGATGGTTCGCGCCGTCCTGACTGAAAACCCGCCGCGCGAAGAAAAACACGATGTAAATCAGACCGATACCGAACAGCGGCACCAGCGCCAGATCGAGCAGCGCGGTGTGCATGAACGGGCCGGTGATCGCCTGCGCAAGCCACACGAACGCCGCACCAATCAGCGGAAAGAACGCGCGGTTCAGGCTTTCCGCGCCGAAACGCAAGGTCTGGTAACGCGTCTGGCGCCGCAGATCGAGGGTGCGGCGCAACAGGCGCGCGAGCAGCCAGGCAATGCCGAGCGTCACGAGCAGGACGCCGACCTGCCACAGCATCACCGGCTGGCCGAAGTCGCGCGCGAGGTCGCCGAACATATGAGGGAAAATGCGGTTTTGCATGATGTCGCCGAAATCGCCGGCGCAGCGGGATTCAGAAAAGGAACCCGGTTGCGCGGGCAGACAGCCGGTTGCGTTTAGCTCTGGCGTTCCAGCACGGCTGCGAAGAAGCCGTCGGTAGCGTGGCGGTGCGGCCACAGCGACAGGTAATCGCCCATTTCCAGGTCGATGCGCTGCTCGGCGAGCACGTCGCGCGCCGGCACCAATGCGAAGTCCGGATGGTCGGCGAGGAACTGCTGCACGACGGCTTCGTTTTCCGCTTCCAGAATCGAGCAGGTTGCGTAGACGAGACGGCCGCCCTTCTTCACCAGACGCGAGGCACTGGCCAGAATCGACGCCTGCTTCGGCGCCAGTTCGGCGACCGATTCCGGCGACTGGCGCCACTTCAGGTCCGGGTTACGACGCAGCGTACCCAGGCCGCTGCACGGTGCGTCGACCAGCACGCGGTCGATCTTGCCGGCCAGACGCTTGATCTTGGCGTCGTGTTCACTGTCGATCAGCACCGGATTCACGTTCGACAGCCCGCTGCGCGCGAGGCGCGGCTTGAGCTTGGCCAAACGCCGCTCGGAGACGTCGAAGGCGTACAGACGCCCGGTGGAACGCATCGCCGCGCCCAGTGCCAGCGTCTTGCCGCCGGCGCCCGCGCAGAAGTCCACGATCATTTCGCCGCGCTTGGGGGCGACCAGCGAACACAGTAACTGGCTGCCCTCGTCCTGAACTTCGACCCAGCCGTGCTGGAACGCGTCGAGCTTGGTCAGCGGCGGCTTGCCGACCACCCGCACGCCGAACGGTGCGAAAGGCGTCGCGCCACCTTCGATGCCTGCCTTCGACAGCGCGTTCAGCACGTCGTCGCGGCTTGCCTTGATCGGGTTCGCGCGCAGGTCCAGCGGCGCCGGATAATTCAGCGCGGCGGCCAGCTGCGCAAGTTCCGCAGGTTCGAAGCGCTTCGCGAGCGCCTGATAGATCCAGTCGGGCAGATTCAGGCGAATCCGCAGCGGCAGGCTTTCAGGGTCGATCTTCGCGACGTGTTCGAGCCAGTGCGATTCGGTGTCCGACAAGAACGGCTTGAGGGCCGTGCGGCCGGCCGTTTGCATCAGTCCCAGCAAGGCCATGCGGCGCGCCGGGCTGCCCGCGCCGCCTTCGGCCAGATGGGCGAATTCCATCCGGCGGCGCAGCACGGCGAAGATCGCCTCGGCGATCACGCCGCGCTCGCCGTGCCCGAGCTTCGGATGCGCGCGGAAAAAGCGGCTCGTCGTGGCGTCGGCCGGACCGTTCAGCTTCAGGACTTCAGCCAGCAAAGTCTCGGTTTGTCCAATCAAAAAACCATGTAATCTCATGCGCCCTCTCCGGCGGTGTGACCGGCAAAGAGCCATTGCGGCTCCGGCGGCGTAAGCGTGACACGCAAGCCGTCGAGAGCAAGACGCCCTTCGACGAACCAGCGCACCGCGCGTGGATAGATAATGTGTTCGGTTGCCAGCACGCGTTCTGCGAGCGTGGCGGGGGTGTCGCCAGCTTCGACGGGGACGGCAGCCTGCGCGACGATCGGCCCGTGATCCAGCTGCGACGTGACAAAATGCACCGACGCGCCGTGCAGCCGCACGCCGGCGTCAAGTGCCTGTTGATGGGTTTTCAGGCCCGGAAAGCTCGGCAGCAGCGACGGATGCACGTTCAGCATGCGCCCGGTGTAATGGTCGACGAAACCGGCCGTGAGCACCCGCATGAAGCCGGCGAGCACGACGAGATCAGGCGCGAAGCTGTCGATTTCTTGCGCCAGCGCGGCGTCGAAGCTGTCGCGATCGGGAAACTGGCGGTGGTCGACCACCGCCGTGGCAATGCCGTGCGACGCAGCGAACGCAAGGCCCGCGGCGTCAGGACGGTTGGCAATCACAGCGGCGACTTGCGCCGCCCAGCCTTCGTCCGCGCAGGCGCGAATGATAGCTTCCATGTTGCTTCCCCGTCCGGAAATCAGGATGACGAGTTTTTTCATCCGCGGATTTTATCATTCGGGGGACACTGAAACGGCGACGCGCCGCCGTCTCGTGCGCTGAGCGTTTATAATCGTTTGTTTTGCGGCATCTCGGCCGCCCTACCTCAAACCCGCTATCGTGAGAGTCTTCCGCGGTCTTCCCAATGCCGAAAGCCGTGCGCCCTGCGCACTGACCATCGGCAACTTCGACGGTGTCCACCGCGGCCATCAGGCTTTGCTCGCCCACGTCCGGGCCGCCGCCGATGCTCGCGGCCTGCCCGTCTGCGTGATGACCTTCGAGCCGCACCCGCGCGAGTTCTTCAACCCCGCTGGCGCGCCGCCGCGAATCGCCATGCTGCGCGACAAGCTTGAAGCGCTGCGCACCAACGGCGTCGACCGGGTCGTGGTCGAGCATTTCAACCACACCTTCGCGAGCCAGTCGCCGGATGCGTTTGTCGAACGGATCATCGTCAACGGGTTGCATGCGCGCTGGGTGATGATCGGCGACGACTTCCGCTACGGCGCCAAGCGCGCGGGCGATTTCGCCTCGCTCAAGGCCGCGGGTCAACAGCACGGTTTCGAAGTCGAGCAGATGGCAACCGTGGCGGATCCGTCCGGCGCGCGCATTTCCAGTTCGGGCGTGCGCACGGCACTGGTAGCGGGCGATCTCGATTCGGCGCGTGCCGCGCTGGGCCGCGATTACCTGATCAGCGGCCACGTCGTGCATGGCATGAAGCTCGGCCGCGACCTCGGTTTCCCCACGCTCAATCTGCCGATCGCGCACAAGCGCCCGGCACTGGCCGGCATTTTCGTGGTGCGCGTGCATGGCGTGGCGGACGAACCGTTGCCGGGCGTCGCCAGCCTCGGCCTGCGCCCCACCGTCGACGATTCCGGCCGCGTGCTGCTCGAAGTACACCTGCTCGACTGGCACGGCGATGCGTATGGCAAACTCGTGCGCGTCGAATTCCTGAAAAAGCTGCGTGACGAGGAAAAGTACGTCGACCTCGAAACGCTGACCGCCGCCATCGCGCGCGACGTCGCCAATGCGCGCGCGTGGTTCGCGGCCGTCGGCGCCGGCACGCCGGGCAGCCGTTCCACCGGTTTCGCCACCTCGGCCACCGACCGAATTAGATAGCCGCCGCGGTACATGCGAGCGCGCTGAAGCGCTGCATGTACCCACTGCTGCGCGCATCGAAGGGCGTCCGTGGATCACGCGACATGCCTGCCGGGCGCGCCTAACGCCCTGCGCATCTTGCGCATACCGCAGCCTCGCTGCGCTTAGAAAGAATTCACCGCGACCTCATCATGAGCAACAAGAAAGCCGATTCGAAACCGCAGTCACGCTACCCGGTCAACCTGCTCGACACGCCGTTCCCGATGCGTGGCGACCTGCCCAAACGCGAGCCGCAATGGGTCAAGGAATGGCAGGAACGCAAGGTCTACGAGACGATCCGCGCGGCCAGCAAAGGCCGTAAGAAGTTCATCCTGCACGACGGCCCGCCGTATGCGAACGGCGACATCCACCTCGGCCACGCGGTCAACAAGATCCTCAAGGACATGATCGTCAAGGCACGCAATCTGGCGGGCTTCGACGCGGTCTACGTGCCGGGCTGGGATTGCCACGGCATGCCGATCGAAATCCAGATCGAAAAGCAGTTCGGCAAGTCGCTGCCGGCCGCCGAAGTGATGCAGAAGGCGCGCGCCTACGCGACCGAACAGATCGAGAAGCAGAAGGTCGGCTTCCGCCGTCTGGGCGTGCTCGGCGACTGGGACAACCCGTACAAGACGATGAACTTCACGAACGAAGCCGGAGAAATCCGCGCGCTCGCGAAGATCATGGAAAAGGGTTACGTCTTCCGCGGCCTAAAGCCGGTCAACTGGTGTTTCGACTGCGGCTCGGCGTTGGCCGAAGCGGAAGTCGAGTACAAGGACAAGACCGATCCGACCATCGACGTGCTGTTCAGCTTCGCCGAGCCGGAGAAGACCGCGCAGGCGTTCGGCCTGAATGCGCTACCGCGCAACGAAGGTGGCATCGTGATCTGGACCACCACGCCGTGGACCATCCCCGCCAACCAGGCATTGAACCTGCATCCGGAAATCGTCTACGCGCTGGTCGATACGCCGCGCGGCTTGCTGATCCTGGCCGAAGAGCGCGTTGAAGCTTGCCTGAAACTGTACGGAGTGGAAGGCACGGTCATCGCGACCACGCCGGGCGCGAAGCTCGTCAACCTGCGCTTCAATCATCCGCTCGCCTCCGCGCATCCGGCCTACAAGCGCACGGCGCCGGTTTATCTCGGCGACTATGTGACGACCGAAACGGGTACGGGTGTGGTGCACTCATCGCCGGCGTATGGCGTGGAAGACTTTGTGTCCTGCAAGTCGCACGGCATGGCCGATTCGGACATCATCAACCCGGTGATGGGCGACGGCCGTTATATCGAATCGCTCGCGCTGTTCGGCGGTCTGTCGATCTGGGCGGCCAATCCGCAGATCGTCGAAGCCCTGCAAGCAGCCGGCTCGCTGCTGCGCACCGAGAAGTACACGCACAGCTACATGCACTGCTGGCGCCACAAGACGCCGATCATCTACCGCGCGACCTCGCAATGGTTCGCCGGCATGGACGTGAAGCCGAACGACACCGACAAGACGCTGCGCGAGACCGCGCTCGAAGGCATCGAGAACACCGCCTTCTACCCGTCGTGGGGCAAGCAACGCCTGTTCAGCATGATCGCCAACCGCCCGGACTGGACGCTGTCGCGTCAGCGCCAATGGGGCGTGCCGATGGCGTTCTTCGTGCACAAGGAAACCGGCGAACTGCATCCGCGCACGCTGGAATTGCTCGAAGAAGTCGCGCAACGCGTCGAGAAGGCCGGCATCGAAGCGTGGCAAACGCTCGACCCACGCGAACTGCTCGGCGACGACGCCAACATGTACGAAAAGAACCGCGACACGCTCGACGTCTGGTTCGATTCGGGCACCACGCACTGGCACGTGCTGCGCGGCTCGCACAAAGACGAACTGCAATTCCCGGCCGACCTGTATCTGGAAGGCTCGGACCAGCATCGCGGCTGGTTCCATTCGTCGTTGCTGACCGCTTCGATGCTCGACGGCCGTCCGCCGTACAACGCGCTGCTCACGCACGGCTTCACCGTCGACGGCGAAGGCCGCAAGATGAGCAAGTCGCTCGGCAACGGTATCGACCCGCATGAAGTGGCGAACCGCCTTGGCGCGGAAATCATCCGTCTGTGGATCGCCTCGACCGATTACTCGGGTGAACTGGCGATCTCCGAAGAGATCCTGAAGCGCGTGACGGAAGGCTATCGCCGCATCCGCAACACGCTGCGCTTCCTGCTCGCGAACCTGTCGGACTTCGACTTCGCCCAACACGCGCGTCCGGTCGAAGACTGGCTCGAGATCGATCGTTACGCGGTGGCGCTGTCGGCGAATCTGCAGAACGACATCCTCTCGCACTACGACAAATACGAGTTCCACCCGGTGGTCGCCAAGCTGCAGACGTTCTGCTCGGAAGACCTGGGCGGCTTCTATCTGGACGTGCTGAAAGACCGTCTGTACACCACGGCGGCCGACTCCGTCGCACGCCGCTCGGCTCAGACCGCGCTGTATCACATCGCACACGGTCTGCTGCGCCTAATGGCGCCGTTCCTGTCGTTCACCGCCGAAGAAGCGTGGAAGATCTTCTCACCGAACAGCGAAACGATCTTCACCGAGACCTATCACGCGTTCCCGGCGGTGCCGCAAGCCGGCGAGCTGCTCGACAAATGGACACTGCTGCGCGCCGCGCGTAGCGACGTGACCAAGGCGTTGGAAGAAGCACGCGTTGCGAACCTGATCGGTTCGTCGCTGCAAGCGGAAGTCGAAATCCGAGCGAGCGGCGCGCGTTACGACGCGCTCACGAGCCTCGCCGACGACCTGAAGTTCGTGCTGATCACGTCGGCGGCGACCGTCGTCAAGGTCGACAGCGAAGTGGAAGAAGGCGTCGAAGTGATCGCCTCGAAGTATCTGAAGTGCGAACGCTGCTGGCACTACCGCGCGGACGTCGGCGCCAATGCCGAGCACCCCACCCTGTGCGGCCGCTGCTTCAGCAATCTGTTCGGCAACGGTGAAGCGAGGAGCGCGGCATAATGGCGAAAACCATGTCGAAATCGTCAGCCGCCGGTGGTTCGCTGGCGCCGTGGCTCGGTGTCGCGCTGATCGTGATCCTGTTCGATCAGCTCACCAAAATCGCGGTCCAGAAGGTGTTCGCCTACGGTGTTCCGCATGAGGTCGCGCCGTTTTTCAACCTGATCCTCGTGTACAACCGTGGCGCCGCCTTCAGCTTCCTGGCGATGGCGGGCGGCTGGCAGCGCTGGGCGTTCACCGCGCTCGGCGTAGTCGCGGCGCTGGTGATCTGCTATCTGCTCAAGCGCCACGGCGGGCAGAAGATGTTCTGCACGGCGCTCGCGCTGATTCTGGGCGGCGCGCTCGGCAATGTGATCGACCGGCTGGCGTACGGCCATGTGATCGACTTTCTCGATTTTCACGTGCGCACGTGGCACTGGCCGGCGTTCAATCTCGCCGACAGCGCGATCACGATCGGTGCGATCCTGCTCGTGCTCGACGAGTTGCGGCGCGTGCGCGGCTCGCGCTAACGAGTATAGGTAGACCACGCTTTGTCGGAGGCTTTCGTTGGCAACCGCAGAACTCGCAGGAAAACACCTCGTCCTCGGCATGACGGGCGGCATTGCCTGCTACAAGATCGCCGAACTCACGCGTCTGTTGACCAAGGCCGGCGCGACCGTGCAGGTCGTCATGACCGAAGCGGCCACGCAGTTCATCACCCCCGTTACGATGCAGGCGCTGTCCGGCCGGCCGGTCTACACGAGCCAGTGGGACGCTCGTGTGCCGAACAACATGGCGCACATCGATCTCTCGCGTGAAGCCGACGCGATCGTCATTGCACCCGCCTCTACCGACTTCCTCGCCAAACTCGCGCACGGCATGGCCGACGACCTGCTGTCGACGCTGTGTGTAGCACGCGATTGTCCGCTGCTCGTCGTGCCGGCGATGAACCGGCAGATGTGGCAGAACCCGGCCACCCAACGCAACGTCACGCAACTGCGCGCGGACGGCATTGAAGTGCTCGGTCCCGATTCGGGTCCGCAAGCGTGCGGCGAAGTCGGCGACGGGCGCATGCTCGAAGCGGCCGCGACTTACGAAGCGATCGCGTCATTCTTCTCGCCGAAGATCCTCTCCGGCCGCCGCGTGTTGCTGACCGCCGGCCCGACTTTCGAACCGCTCGATCCGGTGCGCGGCATCACCAATCGTTCGAGCGGCAAGATGGGCTTTGCGCTGGCGCGCGCCGCGCAACAAGCCGGCGCCGAGGTACATCTGGTCGCTGGTCCGGTGGCGCTGGAAACGCCGTGGGGCGTGTTCCGCGAAGACGTGCAAACCGCGCAGCAAATGCACGATGCGGTGATGCGCTCGGTCGCCGACGCCGACATCTTCATCGGCGTGGCCGCGGTGGCCGACTGGCGCGTCGATCACGCCAGCGAACACAAGATCAAGAAGACTGCCGAGCGCGCGCTGCCCACCTTCACGTTCGTCGAGAATCCGGACATTCTGGCAGCGATTGCCAAGCTGCCGCATCCGCCGTTCACAGTCGGTTTCGCGGCCGAGAGCGGCGACCTCGAAGTGCACGGCGAAGAAAAGCGCATGCGCAAGAACGTGCCTTTATTGATCGGCAATCTCGGTCCACTGACCTTCGGCATGGACGATAACGAAGTCATCCTGTTCGAAGCGGCAGGTGCCACCAAGCTGCCGCGCGCCGACAAGCAGACGCTCGCGCGCGCATTGATCGTAGAAATTGCCAGGCGTCTGCCCGACACAAGTCTGATTCGCTAAAGCCGCGCGCGGCGGCGCATGTTGCATTCGCCGCGAGCGCCTCTAGCGCACCGATTCATCTGGAGCAGTACTGACATGACGCTACTTTCCGTGCTCGATCAAACGCCCGTGATCGACGGGCACTCAGTGGCGGACGCAATCGCCGCCACCGTCGAACTCGCGCAACTGGCTGACGACCTCGGCTACACGCGCTATTGGTGCGCCGAGCATCACGGCTTGCGCGGCGTGTCGAATCCCTGCCCTGAGGTGATGCTGGCGCGCCTCGGCAGCGTAACCAAACGCATTCGACTCGGCTCAGGTGGCGTGATGCTGCCGTACTACAGCCCTTTCAAGGTCGCCGAGCAATTCATGATGCTCGAGGCGTTGTTTCCGAACCGTATCGATCTGGGGGTGGGACGCGCCCCAGGAGGCGACATGCGCACGGCGCAGGCGGTCGCGGCCGGTGCCTACAATCGCGGCGAGATTTTTCCGCAGCAGGTCGCCGATCTGGTCGGCCTGATGCACGGCGCTCTGCCCGAGGATCACCTTGGGCACGGCGTGCTGCTTCAACCGCAAATCGCTACGCGTCCCCAATTGTGGGTACTCGGGTCGAGTGAATTCGGCGGCCTGCTGGCGGCGCAACTCGGCATCCGCTTTGCGTTCGCGCATTTCATCAACGCGCATTTCGGGCATCAGGTGGCGCTGGCTTATCGTGAACGCTTCAAGGCTAGCCTGGAAACAGAACAGCCCTATCTGGCCGCCTCGGTATTTGTGATTTGCGCCGACACCGAACAGGAAGCCGCCGACCTGGAAAAAGCGGTCGACCTGCGCCGCGTGCAGATGGCCCTTGGCCTGAATGCGCCGATTCCGACGGTCGAGCAAGGCGCTGCGCAGGAATACGGCGTGCGTGAGCAACTGGTGATCGACCGCGAGAAGCCGCGCAGCATCATCGGCACGCCGGAAACCGTCACTGAGCGGCTGCATGCCTTGCAGGAGCAGTTCCAGGCCGATGAATTGATCGTGCTCACCGTAGCGGGCAGCTATCGCGCCCGGCTGCGCTCCTATGAACTTCTCGCCGACGCGTTCCAACTCGGACGCCCGGCCTCCACTCCTTAACCCTTCGAACCTGCATGAAACTCGACCTGAAGATTCTCGATGCGCGCATGCGCGAACAACTCCCGGCCTACGCAACCACCGGCAGCGCGGGCCTCGACCTACGCGCCTGCCTCGACGAACCGCTGACCCTCAAACCCGGCGAAACCGCACTGGTGCCGACGGGTCTGGCGATTCACGTCGCCGATCCGGGTTACGCGGCGCTGATCCTGCCGCGTTCGGGTCTGGGTCATAAACACGGCATCGTGCTGGGCAACCTGGTCGGGCTGATCGATTCAGATTATCAAGGGCAACTGATGATTTCGACCTGGAATCGCGGCACAACCACGTTCGTATTGAATCCGATGGAGCGCCTTGCCCAACTGGTGATCGTGCCGGTCGTGCAAGCTGAATTCAACATCGTCGACGATTTCGAGACCAGCGAGCGTGGCGCAGGCGGGTTCGGAAGCACCGGCAAGCACTAAGCCCTATCGATCGATAAGCGTTGAAGCCTCGCTTGCTTCCAACAAGCGCTTCGCGCAACGCAAAAAGCAGAACGGCGCGGGGTTCAACCCGCGCCGTTCTGCTTTCAGATGAGACTGAAACGCTTACTCGACCGACTTACTCAACCTCAACCGCTTCCGGATTCGGATTACGCGGCGCCGGATGCTCGTCGAAGGTCAACTGCACCTTGTCTTCCGCATCCACGTCGACCGTCACGCGGCCGCCGTTCATCAGCTTGCCGAACAGCAACTCGTCGGCCAGCGCACGACGGATCGTGTCCTGGATCAGACGCTGCATCGGCCGCGCACCCATCAACGGATCGAAACCGTGTTTCGCGAGGTGAGCACGCAGCGCGTCGGTGAAGAGCGCATCGACCTTCTTCTCGTGCAGCTGATCTTCCAGTTGCATCAGGAACTTGTCGACCACGCGCATGATGATTTCTTCATCGAGCGAGCGGAAGCTGATCGTTGCGTCCAGACGGTTACGGAACTCCGGCGTGAACATGCGCTTGATGTCGACCATTTCGTCGCCGGTTTCCCGACGATTCGTGAAGCCGATCACCGCCTTGCCCATTGCCTCGGCGCCCGCGTTCGTCGTCATGATGATGATGACGTTGCGGAAATCCGCCTTGCGGCCGTTGTTGTCCGTCAGCGTGCCGTGGTCCATCACCTGCAGCAGCACATTGTAGATGTCCGGATGCGCCTTCTCGATTTCGTCGAGCAGCAGCACGCAGTGCGGCTTCTTCGTGACGGCTTCGGTCAACAGACCGCCCTGGTCGAAACCGACATAGCCCGGCGGCGCGCCGATCAAACGGCTCACCGCATGACGCTCCATGTATTCCGACATGTCGAAGCGGATCAATTCGATCCCCAGCGTGAAAGCCAGTTGCTTCGCCACTTCCGTCTTGCCGACGCCCGTGGGGCCGGAGAACAGGAACGCGCCGATCGGCTTATCCAGCTTGCCGAGACCCGCACGCGCCATCTTGATCGCGGCCGACAGTGCGTCGATGGCCGGGTCTTGCCCGAACACCACGCTCTTCAGATCGCGATCCAGCGTTTGCAGCTTGCTGCGATCGTCTTGCGACACGCTTTGCGGTGGGACACGAGCAATCTTCGAGATGATTTCTTCGATCTCGTTCTTGCCGATGGTTTTCTTCTGCTTCGACTTCGGCAGGATGCGTTGCGCCGCGCCCGCTTCGTCGATCACGTCGATCGCCTTGTCCGGCAGATGACGATCCGTGATGAAGCGTGCCGACAACTCAGCCGCCGCCGACAGCGCGCCCGACGAATACTTCACGCCGTGGTGCTCTTCGAAGCGCGACTTCAGGCCGCGCAAGATCGCCACCGTCTGCTCGACGGTCGGCTCAGTCACGTCGACCTTCTGGAAGCGGCGCGACAATGCCGCGTCTTTTTCGAAGATGCCGCGATATTCCGTGAACGTGGTCGCGCCGATGCACTTCAAAGTGCCCGACGACAACGCCGGCTTCAGCAGATTCGACGCGTCCAGCGTGCCGCCCGACGCAGCGCCGGCGCCGATCAGCGTATGAATTTCGTCAATGAACAGAATTGCGTGCGGACGTTCCTTCAATTCCTTGAGGACCGTCTTCAGGCGTTGTTCGAAGTCGCCGCGATACTTGGTGCCGGCGAGCAGCGCGCCCATGTCGAGCGAATACACCTGCGCATCGGCCAGAATATCCGGCACTTCGCCGCGCGTAATGCGCCAGGCGAGCCCTTCGGCGATCGCGGTCTTGCCGACACCGGCCTCACCGACCAGCAGCGGATTGTTCTTGCGGCGGCGGCATAGCACCTGGACCACGCGCTCGACTTCCGACTCGCGTCCGATCAGCGGATCGATGCGGCCGTCTTTCGCCATCTGGTTCAGGTTCTGCGTGAACTGGGCGAGCGGCGTTTCCTTCTGCGCGGCGGCTTCGTCGGACTCGGCATTCGCGTCGCTCGCTTTCGCGGCGTCCGTGCTGCTGGTCTTGGCAATGCCATGCGAGATGAAATTCACCACATCCAGACGCGTCACGCCCTGCTGCTGCAGGTAGTACACCGCATGCGAATCCTTCTCGCCGAAGATCGCCACCAGCACATTCGCGCCGGTCACTTCCTTCTTGCCATTCGAGGTGGATTGCACATGCATGATCGCGCGCTGGATCACACGCTGGAAACCCAGCGTGGGCTGCGTGTCGACGTCGTCCGTGCCAGGCACGGTCGGCGTGTTGTCATGAATGAAGTTGCGCAGGTTCTGGCGCAGATCCTCGATATTGGCCGCGCATGCACGCAACACCTCCGCCGCTGTTGGATTGTCCAACAGTGCCAGCAAAAGATGTTCGACCGTTATGAACTCGTGCCGCGCCTGGCGTGCTTCCATGAACGCCATGTGCAGGCTGACTTCCAGTTCCTGGGCAATCATGCTTCCTCCATCACACACTGCAGCGGATGCCCGGCCTGCCGTGCGTGGGTAACGACTTGCTCGACTTTGGTCGACGCGATGTCCCGCGTATAGACCCCACAAACTCCCCTGCCCTCGCGATGCACCTTCAACATCACCTGCGTTGCGGTTTCACGATCTTTATTGAAATATTCCTGCACGATCATCACGACAAATTCCATTGGCGTGAAGTCGTCATTCAGCAGCACTACCTTGTACATGGAAGGCGGCTTCAGCTTCTTTTCCTGCCGCTCCAGTACGGTGCCGTCCTGCTTGTCCGGGATAATCGCCATACACCCATTCTAAACAACTAGGACAGGCCCGCAATCCTGTCAAAACCCGGCCGACCGGCCGGTGAGCCCGTTCGCTCCCGCCTGATGGGTAAATACCCCCAAGCGGTGCGTCGTTCGACGAGCCGATTGCGGAGCCGGCCCCTATCCTGTGATGCGTCGCGGCCGTGCTGCGCCGCAGTCGGATCGAGTATCGCACAACCTGCCCATACTGGCTGACGGCACGCGCCCGGCCAGCGGACGGCGTGCGACCCGCAGAACAGCATGTGAGTCGATTATGCGACTTTTCAAGACAGCACGCTTGGGCAACCGCACATAAGAAAACAAAAGCGGGAAAAACCCTGGAAAACGCCTGTTTGCAACGCGACAACGACGTCTCAAAATTTTCTTGACACTCGAATAAAGAGCCTCAACAATCAAGCTGGCACTTTTTTCACTGCGCCATAAATCGAAAAAATGCCGATGGTGAGCTTGTGAGGAGGGAGCGGCTGCATCGCGCGGCCGTCGAGCTTTTCGAGGGCTCGTGGTAGTGACATGAGTTACAGGGGAAGTTGGAATGGCAACTGGTACGGTCAAATGGTTCAATGACGCAAAAGGTTTCGGATTCATCACGCCTGACGAAGGTGGTGAGGATCTGTTTGCACACTTCTCGGCCATCCAGATGAATGGGTTCAAGACCCTCAAGGAAGGTCAAAAAGTAACCTTCGAGGTCGTGCAAGGCCCGAAAGGCAAACAGGCATCGAACATCCAGGCACCTGCCTGAACCTGTTCGTTACCCGTCCTTTGAAACCCGGCTCCGTGCCGGGTTTCTTTTTTTGGGCGGCGCGTTCTAATTTGAGGCGGATTGCCACTGCGGCTACCGTGGCTTGAAACGTCGACAAAGCAAATGTCTCAAATACTGGACACCCGCTTTCCTTTCCGAACGCTTTCGATAGTCACCCGTTGGCGGCCGCACGACTGCCCGCCGTCGCACGTTGTAGCGCCAGACTGCGAGCGAGATCGCCTTCGTACACTGCAATGCCCTGGTGCCGCAGATTCGACCGCGCATCGACCGCTGGCGTGATACCGATGCTTGCGATGAGGCGGCAAAATGCATAGTCCTCGGACAGATACAACCGCGACTCCGGATCGATCATGGTGTCGAAGAACGCGTAGAGGAATGCCGCCGGCTCACCCGTATCCAGTTCCGGACGGCCTGCGAGCCTCGAACGGCAATGAAGCTCAGGAAAGCGTTGCATCAGCGCCAGAAAGACTTCTCGCTTGATCAGCATGAAGCCGGTGGGCGCATAGAGAACGTCGAGAAAGCCGTCAGCGTCGGCTTCCAGTACATCGCCCCGCACTATTGCGGGGTACATGGCGTGGCGGGCGCGAAAATCGGCCTTCGTCGAACCGGCCGGGACCGCCTGCTCCAGACCGGCGGCCGGCCACCCATCGTTCTTCAGCGGATAGACGCCGGCCACCACCGGCCGATCGGCCTGCAACAGGCGAACCACATCCGCGCCTTTGAAGCCGATATCACCGTCGATCCACATCAGATGCGTGAAGCGGGCATCGGCGAGAAATTCCGCCACCATGGTGTTGCGCGCGCGTGTGATCAGACTGTCGAAGCTGTTGAAGTTGACCCGCAAGCCAAAGCCTTGTTGAGCCGCCTCGTCGTAGAGGTCGAGAAGTCCAAGCGCGTAGTCGGTCGTCACGACCGCGCCATAGCTGGGGGTGGCGACGTACACATTGGCAACGGAATCTTTGTGGGTCATCGTTTTGTCACTCTCACGCAGGGAAGTTGGTTGGGTTCGCCGGCAGGTGGGCGCGCCTCGCTAACAAGCGGGCGCGATTTCCAGCCGGGCGTACCGTACCCGACGGGGTGCGGGGAGTTCTCGATATTGGTCGGATGCGACCTCTTGAAACGTCGTAACGTGACGTGGCGTTTTGAGCAAACGCTGTAGGAATGCATGAATCGCATGCAGATGCGCTTCATGCGCTGTAAAAGCAAAAAACCCCGGCCGCCTCACAGCGCCGGGGTTTTGACTCAGGCTGGAAAAACCAGCGCGATTCGCTCACTCGATCATTCTATGTAACTCGCCTGCAAAGCCTTGTCACGCATAGCGCACCCAATTACACACTTCGAATTCCCCTCAAAATCCCCCTCACTATCGCCCGGGTATCACACCCATCCATAGTGCGGACCGGCATCTACAGGATTCAGCCTAGACATCAGGCGACTGGTTATTTTCGCAACCATCCGCATCCTGGCGGCGCGCTTCGGCTCGCCGTGCCTCTTGGACGGCTGCTTCTCGGCTTCATATTGCGGCTGGCCGACGCGCCACGCGCGCAGCGGTAAGCCGATCGCCGCCGTCGCAAACAGCGTCGCGGCCCTAGCGGCGTATTGGATTGCAAGCACGGCCACCACGTTCTACATCACACCGGGCAGCGAGTTCGGGTCGATTGGCGTGTTCGCCGCGCATCAGAATCACTCGACAGCGCTGAAAGACGAAGGCGTGAAGACCTTGCTCATCGGTGCGGGCCGTTACAAGACGGAAGGCAGTCCCTTTGCGCCGCTGTCGCCCACCGCGCGTCAACGACGACATGACTGTTTCTCGCACGCCGTGTCGCGTAATCGGGGCGTAGATGTCGTGAGGGTGCGCAGCGACATAGATCAACGTCGCACCCTCGGGTCTCAGGTCGCAACAAACGAATTGATGATGGACGGCGTTGCTACGCTCGATGAAGTCGTTGGCAAACTCGCGCGGCGCATCGTCCCGCACGCCCGAAACTGCTGACGATCGGTCCTCGTTAGCGCCCCGACGCCAAGGCTCGATTCTCGGCGACGGTGAGGGTCCGCGACGACGCACAACCCGAACTGTCGACTACTGCCTTCGGAGTTTTACTCGTGTGACGCGTTCTGCTTAACATCAATGCCTTACACAATTCGCAAACTGCAAAACCAAGGCTAATCAAGCTCATCCAAGGCCATCCGAGCCTACCCAAACTGTATTTTCACTGTATTGCCTTCGCGGCACGCTTCACCCATTTCCCGCGCGGCCCCATATACGCCCGATTGATCGCAGCGGAACGGGCCGACGTGAAGAAGAAACAGGAACGGCGCGCGCTTGCCGGGCTCGAATTCCTTGCCAAGCTGTTGACCCCGGCGGCGCGTCGCTAAACATGGTTACTGCCTAATCAGGGCAGTCCACGTCCCGCGCGGCAACGCTCGAAGCCACCGTGGGACGTCTGACGGACTAAGCCGCTTGCAGTTATAGAGGTGCGTGCACCTTGACCAGCAAGCTCTTACCGTTTTCTGTTAGCGTCCAGCGGATTTTCCGGTCATCGCTCGTCAAATTCACAACCCCAAAACCGGCGAGCTTCATCTTCAGTTCCTGAAAGGAAGATTCGAGCATTTTAATGCTGTCGAAATGTGGCATACGTTCTCTAAGCAACTTGCCAAGGTACGCATGCACACTGGCTTCGAACGGCTCGCTGAGAAGACTGGGCCCAATCATCGTTAAGATTTCGCGATATGTTGTAACCCACTGGTGACGCGCACCAATCATGCCCTGCGCCAGTATGTCTACCTCCAAATGAAGCTTAACCTCGGCGTCCAGACTCTTCTCAGAAAAGTCGCCGGTGAATCGCGACAGCATGGTTGCTTCTGCTTTCGGCTTATTCAACTCATCCGCTAGCCGCGCGTTCTCAGCGCGGAGCGATGCCAGTTGGTCCATCAGAGGCGCCAGGCTTTCAACATTCGACGCCCGCATCCAGCCTTCCAACTTGTTCGCAGCAGCTAAATCGCGAATTGAATTAGGAACGTTTATTTTGATGTCTTTAACATCCTCGACTTCTGCACAAAGTCTATTCTTGACTTGGTCACGGAAGGCTATGTATGCCTTGGTATCGTCCCGCTCGGTGGCCTTCAAACCAAGTTCACCAGCCGCTTTCTTCGCGATGGCGGCTTCGGTCAAGTACAAGGCAAAGAACGGTTTGCCCCGTGCCACCGCGTATTCGTATTCTTGTTGAATGTAGCTTTTTCCCGACTCCGGATCAACACTGCCATATCGACCGCCGAGGATCAGCATGAAGATATCGCTTCGGTCGATCCACCCCTTGATGACTTCGATTTGCTTCTTGTCCGATGCCGAAAACAACTCCATTCCGGCAGGAATATGACCGGCGTTCAAAATCGCTTCCACCGCTGCCTGACGTTCCGCTTTCATGTCCGTAAAGGTGGACGATATAAACACCTGGTATTTCTTATCCATTTTCCGCACCGACCCCGAGTCGCGATTAGGTGACACGAAGTCTAGCACCGGAAAACACCAGTCCCGAGCAGGTGAAAAAGACCGGGCCCTTGCCGTTACCCGACATGCGCAATTGCCTAGCTTGGGCGGTCCGCGTCTCGCGCAGCAAGGCCCAGAGTTCTCGCGGGACGCGTGCGGGACTCGTCCACTTGTTGCGGCGTGCAAATACGCCTATAAACTCATCTTGTTCGAGGGTCAACTACATCTTACAAATAGGTTCGAGAGAGTATGTTTGATGATTTTTCGGCGTATTTTTACGAGAATGTAGTGCGGTCATTTAACGAGTACCAGCGCACGAAGGCATCCGGAGTCGCGGGCGCTAGTGACGACATTCGAACCGCGATGGCTGCGGCCTCTGCCCTTTTCCATCTGCGGGAACACCTCCCACGAAGTTTCGCCATGTCGCGCTCCAAGGCAGAGCGACTTTGCACCGATTACGGCGTGCTGGCCGACATCGCAAACACGGCGAAACATCGTGCGCTTGACACCGCAACGCCTCATGGCGCGCCGTTGTTGAGGTCCGCTGCAGATTTGAAGGAGGAGATCGTTATAACCGAGTATTGCGATCAAGAAGGCGCATACAAACATGTCGAGAAAAGGGTCACTGCAGGGCTAATCGACGGAACTACGCGGGACGTACTCGAAGTACTCACAAACGTGATGAACTTTTGGCAGACGTACCTGCACGACAAGGGCGTGATCGCGAAGCCACGCATCTATGCCGTCGAGTCTGCCCAACAGCCTAGGCCTCGCGCGGAAGCCAACGACGGGCAGTTGGGTTTGCTAATCACCCCGGGACTACGCTTTAAGGGTTCGGCGCGGCTTCAAAAATATAACTACGTCACTGGCAAGCTGGAGCCGATCGATCTGACCGGCAGTGAAGCAAAATTGACTGTCTATGCGCCACAGCAGTACCAATTTGATATGTCGATAACCCACGAACCGAGCGGAACGACGCTAAAGAGGACGATCAAGCTGACGGAAGAGGAAAGTCGCGTTTTTGCGGGCTTACGGACAGACGCGGAGCGCCAAGCCTATGTTAGTGGCCTACCGAGTACGCACGCGACGTTCAAGGAGTTGCATGCCGAGGCAGAGTCGCTTCAAACAAAAACGGCGGGTAACGAAGAAAGCTGATGCTGAGCCCGGATGTTATGGAAATCGCTGCCTTGACCGGGCAGTTGAAGCCTCGCCGCGCATGGGCGGAATGATCGACGGGACGCGTCAAGGGCGCGGCTTCATTGAGACGGTCTGAGAGCCCTTGCGCCGCGCCACCCTTCCCTCCCCCTTCCACTATCACTCAACGCCTCGGCCGGCCTCAACTACTTAGCCAAAAAAGCGGCAATTGCTGGCACATTACTGAAACCAAATCCAAAATGGGAATCGGTGATGGCAGACCTGCCTGGCTATATAGGAATATTGACGGGGCTAATCGGCACCTTCATTGGCATCGCAGCGTACGTGCGAAGCAATCAGATCAAGAAGCTAGACCTGCGGCTCGAACTCCGGAAGGGACTAGGCGACGCGCACGAAGCGCTTTCTACTCTTCGAGCCGTGATGGAAGCTGCGGCCAACTCTAGACCTCGCGTGCTGGCTATGCGAGGTCTTGGAAGGTCGGGCAATATGGTAGCGTGGGAACAGAGCATAGCGGCTGACCGCGTCAGACTGGAGGAGATAGCAGTAACCCTCCGAAGCGAAGGCGGTGACTTCACCACCCTTTCCCCAGAACAGTTGGAGTCGGAGATAGTGTCCGCTCACAGAATAAAGGCCAGCCTGTCAACGCTTGTCGACAAATATCGTGGGGAGCTTGCGGCAGACGACGAAGCGCGACGCCAAAGGCATCACGAGGTAGTAACGATGACAGCCGCGCAGATGGCCCCGGGCAATAGGCCGGATCGGATTTAGGGCCGTTCGAGCGCATCGCGTGATGATTGTATGAAATTAATGCGCTTTACGGCAAGCTTCCACAAGGCAAAAGGGATGCGATCACAGCGCGAGACGCCCGAACACCACTTAAGCCATGATCAGCCTCGCCCCTGCTGCAATTCTGATTTGCGGGCAGACAAAGCCGTATGCTCGTCGCTTACGGCCAGTTGTCGTTTCACATTGATAAAACTCATTGCCTAGCGCTCAAGCCTGCAAGCAACAAAAAACTGGTGGTGAGTTTCCGACGCTCGCCGCGCTGAGACAACAAATTTTCACTACGGGTAAAATAATGCAATTCGGAACAGTAAGTTTGCGCAACTACAGATGCTTCGACTGGAATAATCCCGCAATTCTTGAGTTTGGCTCGGGTTTTGTGGCATACATTGGAACGAACAACGCTGGAAAATCGTCTGCGCTAAGATCGATCTATGAGTTGCGCAGTTTTTGGGTGGTTTTTTTTCAGATGTTTACCCCATCAGGTGGCTTTCAAGCCCTCGTCCAGCCTCAGGGCGTCGCGGATGTTGCTGAGTTAGCAAACAACAACAATCCTGAACGTTTTGAGATAAAAATAACGCTGCACGATATTAAGCTCCCAGATGACCCGCAACTATATTTCGTAAATGAAGTAATTGTCGAATACGACACCACCAAGAGTCTGCTAACGCCAAAGTCAGTAACAGCTATATCTGCTGGCGGGTCAATCCATTCATTCGACGGATTGAGCATCAAAAATGTTCAAAGCCACACAGGGACTACGGTTCAATATCCCAATGGCTATAAATTAAATTACGACAATTTAATTGAATTTCTTGCGGACCTACAGAATTCTCGATTCTTCCCGTCTTTTAGAAATGCCATCAATGAAGGCGCCGCCAGTTACTACGACATGCCGGTCGGTACGGCTTTGGTCTCCACATGGGACAGCTGGAAAGCAGGAAATTCGCGCAAAAGCAAAAAAGCAATAGCGCAAGTCGAGCAAAAGATAGCGGAGCTGTTGGGATTCACCTCCCTTCAGATAAATGCCGACAGCGCTGGAAAAACGCTTGACGTATATATCGACGGGCATCCTCATAAACTGTATGAGGTCGGTTCGGGTGTGGCACAGTTAATCATTACGCTTGCGGCGGCTCTTGTTATGGAGCCGACATACATCTTGATCGATGAACCAGAGTTAAGCCTTCACCCCTCACTGCAACTTAGCTTTCTTTCAGCTTTGGGGTCTTATTGCAAGAAAGGATTATTGTTCGCCACTCATTCGTACGGCCTAGCCCGAACATCCGCAGAGCGGATTTTCATCGTACAACGGGATAAGACAACCAAAATGGAACCCCTGAATAGCGATAAAATTAATCTAGCTGAACTACTTGGCGAATTGGGATACACAGCGAGGTCGGAGCTCGGTTACGAAGGAATTTTACTCGTCGAAGGGCCAACCGACGTATTGTTCTTTCAAGAATTCATGCGCAAGCTGGGTCGCGACCAGAAATATGTAATTATGCAACTCGGCGGCTCATCCTTAATCAACGGAAAAATAGCGCCCCATCTTGCCGAAATCGCCAGACTTACCGACCCGAAAAATATTCGAATCTTTATCGACAGCGAAAGAACATCCGCCGACGAATCGTTATCCTCTGACAGGGCAGATTTCGTTTCCTCCTGCGAAAAAGTCGGGGTTAGCGTTTCCGTATCAGAGCGGCGCGCGACTGAGAACTACTTCGAAACGAACGGCATCCGACGTGCATTGGGTCCCGGATTCGAGCCGCTTCAACCATACGAATTGCTTAAGCAAAGCAAAAAGCCCTGGCACAAGTCGAGTAACTGGAAAATTGCCAGAGACACAGAAGTTAAAGACATAGAACATACGGACTTGGGCAAGTTCCTGAACTCCCTGTGATCCTACGTCGATCGCGAATGTCTACGCCCATGTCTTGTTTTGCTCGACAAACGAGCCTATGCCAAACGAGCATCAAATTGCATCAATTACGCGCCACGCTTATGCCCCGTCAATCCGCGTGACGAAAGGCTTCGGATTCGAACGCCTGAGCGCATCAAAAGAACGCCATCAAGGCGCCACGCAGGCGGGGAGTGAGTGCGAAAAACACCAGGGCGGATTTTTCCTGCATTGCCTAAGGCATCACCATTCAATAGCGAGAGGACCTATGTTAATCGGGCACGCGGTAGATTTCTCACCAGAAGTGATCAGGTCCGCTTTGCCGATCGCCCGACGCTTATTCGATGAACAATGGCTGGTCGAACAAGCAGGTAAGAACTCAGCTGACCCGCTCCTCTACACGGAAATGCCGATGACTTCCGCTCGTGGGACGGCTCGTGCGCTTCGTGAGGGAATACCGCAAAAGGACGAAATGCACCCTCTCGCGGAAGCTGTTCTAGGCACCGAGCGAATACTCAAATATCACGACGAGCATGGGGAGTTTCTATGCGGCGTTTTTGCCTACCGCCTTCTGTCGCTTCGAGACGTTGCCCTCAACTTGGACAATGTGAAAAACATGAAAGACCGGCTCCCGCGATTGGCGGGCGATCAATGGCGGTCCGCCCTATACGAATTGTTGGTAGCAAGCGCACAGGCGAATTCGGGAAAAGTCGAACTTCTTGATGAAACGGGGCAGGCCGTACCCGATATGGCGATAGACGGTACGATATTTATCGAATGCAAAGCCAAAACGCAGTACGAGGAAAAAGTATCTGACTTCGTTGGCAGATTCAGACGGCTGGCGCTTGACAAGATTTTTGAGGAAGCCGCGAAAATAGGCAACGGACTTTTGATCAAAATCGACGTGCATGATGAGGCCGGCATAACGGACATTCCCCATCTGCTGCGCTCAATGTTCGCCGGTAAACTAACCAGGAGATCGACGCACCGCGTCAAGATCAACGTCACTCCTCATCCGTCCGGCCCCTTTGAACTACCGCACCCGATGAAGGCCCATTCCGTGGAACTCTGGCGGTGGATCATGAACTTCGACGAACGGCGCGAGTGGCACTTTGTTCAGCCGTTTGGTGAATTTATTGTACAGAACGCATCGAACGTTATGGTAACGAGCGTTCGTCGCCCTATCCTAGTTTGCGCAAGGTCCACCGCTCTCTCAAAAAGCGTGCAGAATATTCGCGCGACCGTTGCGAACGCTTGCCGGCGCCAGCTACGTGACCATCAACCCGGAATGGTGCGCGTCCTTGTGAACTCCGATCTCTATGGAATTGGTCAGAATTCCAACGCAGCCACGATAAAAGTCGCTCTCGACGAGCTGTCGATGGAATTGTTACGAACATATACGCGGCTTGTGGGTGTCCGGTTTGACATTGTGACTCCTCCTGATCCAGGGGATTTGGCCGTTCACTACACCTCCGCAGGAGCGGTGAGACAAACTGTCGAGAAAACTTTCGAATCGATCATAAGTACACCAGGAGTCCTTCTGCTCTAGATGAGCGTTGGCGCAGGCATTTGCCTTCAGTCGCACAGTCCCTAGAACGAATCCCCCGTTGCTTATGACGTGACCGTCGGCGTCTTGATCGAATACGGGTTAAACCGCACAACCCCCTCACCGATCCAATCGTTGAGCTGCGCGAATCGAAGTTGCAACGGCTCGATTTCGTTGCACTCGAACACCTTGGCGGCCGTGTCGGCCGCACCAAACCCGCCCGTATTGCTTAGCACGATCCCCGTGAGCTGCGGCGAGCGCAATGCGTGCGTAACGCACAGAACGCCCGGCAGCGCACGCTCGAACTCCTATGCCTCTATGCGAACGAGAAGAATCACCTTGTATCAAACTGGGTGTCCATCGCGACCGGCTCAGTTCGGCCACAATCGGCCGTTCGGCATCGCCGTCCAGATTGTTGACAGTTAGGCACGTATCGCGACTAAATGCGGATCAAATACGAAAGCCTTGCAATAACGATCGGACCACAGGTTAATCATGCCGCTTGAAATTGTTCACATTGATCGGGTTTTTGGAATCACGCATACCTCGCAGAACCGTAAGCGCGTCACTCTATTTGGATTCGAAAGCGAGAACCGGAAGGAATACTCGGTCGCAGCACCCGGGAAGCCTCGCATCGAATCAGGGATGACGATTACCGCTTATCTTTCGGAAGCCGGCAACTGGCAGACGCTCGTGGGCTGGCGTGACCACGAGAGCGGCGAGATTGTGTGCGAGTCCGAAGGGGAATCAATCTTCCTCTGTGTCTGGTGTGTCCTGGGTCTCTGCATGATGGCGCGCGGGGTCTGGCAGCACTCGGTTGTTCTTTCTGCAATCTCGGTCGGGTTGGTTGCCACGTTCTTCTGGGGCGTTCGCAACGTTCGATATCTGCGGAGGGTCCGCCGCGAACTGGACGCCTCGGCGACGATGACATGAAGAATCGCGCTCAACAGGCAACGACAGCAAGAACTTCAGTTGGCAAGGTTCGGCCAGGAACAGTCATCCAGTGCCGTCGTCTAATTCGTGGACAATTTTCGCTATCATCGGCCGTGTGTATTTCTCGACGGGGTCCTCACCGGTTCGGCCAACCTCGCCCGCGTCGAAGGCTAAATAGACTTCGTTAAAGAATGTGGGCCAAGCGTCTTCTCCGTGCGAGGCAAAATCGTCATACACGAACCCGACTACAGCGATCGCTACCGCGTCACAAAACCAGAAGGAGAGTCGGCCCTCGTGAAACCCAACTGCGAGCTGGCGAGCTATCGCGTTGTATGCCTCGCGCCTCGTCGATCCTACAATCTCGGTCCAGCGTTCGAAGTCGTGTGTTGGAAGCACCCCCCCTGGACCTGTCTGGTCGTAGCGCGACTGCAAGTGCCTTATAAAGTCTGCTTGCGGATCTTGTGGAACCGGGCTCATGCGGGCGGCTTTCGCTTGTAGTGGAGAACAGAGTATAAGCGACCATACGACAGCATTTTGAATGGCCGCTTAGGGCAATTTCGTAGGTCCCTTCAGGGTCGGCTTAGGCCGGTCGTGACAGGCAATTGCGGCCTAAGGGCACCGCTGGACGGCGTATGAGCACAGCCAGTGCGACGGTGTCGTTATATTTACGTCTTTTTCACGAACTGTGCATAGGGACTCGTATCGTCCGGCTTCGTTGCCGTCACCCGCGACCGGCTCGAAGGCGTCATGCCGAATTCGACCAGCATGCGGGTCAACTGCTCGTATGCCGTGTTCGCAATCGTCACGAATGGGGATTTGACGGAATAACCCGCTGCGCCCTCGACCACCGGGCCAAGCTTGACGATTTGCTCGTTCGCATATTGCCAGCGCGCGAACGCCTCGCAATACAAGCCGAGTGCTGTCGTGTCAAGCGCCGTCAGCAAACCCGCGGCGCGCAGCGGGTCGGCGATAGTCGGCCAGTGTTTTCGCGCGGCCGGCGAGAGCCAATCGGGGACCAGCACGGCAAGCTCCGGACGCGGCTCGGTCTTCGGGAGCGGCCGCTTGCCGGGATTACCCCGCACCAGCTTCAACGCGGTCGGAATCGGTTTTCTGCCACGCATGTCATCCTCGATTGTCCCCCGCCGCATCCCGCAGTCAGCGCAGAAGCCGCCCGCGATTCGGGATGAGTGAGGTTCCATCAAAAAGGTTAATTTCGCGGCCGTAAAAAAATACGTATCGCCACGGTCACAAGCGGTTCGACTCTAGGGATTGACACCCCCTAGGGGGGCGTGCAGCACCGTACGAGGCACCGCCACGCCGCTCGCCGATGCCGGTTGATGTCGTGGCATACCCGCGCGCGCCGACCGCCCCAATTACCTCGATTGGGGCGGCGGGGCATGACGGCAAACCATAGCCGTCGTGCGCCACCAAACTGCGGTTTATTGCATATAGCCCCTGACTTCGGCCACGATGTCAGAGGCGGGCTTGTCGCGGCGAAGGTCCCACAGCTTGCGCGGAATGAACGCGAACGCGGGCTCCATCGCGGCATCCACAATTTCCGCACAGCGCGTCACCATCGCATCGCTAGGCATCAGGCCATCGCGTGCCAGTTCGCGGATTGCCCCTTGCGCTTCGGCAAGCTTCGCGCGGGCCGCGCCGATAGCGTCGATGTTTGACGTTACGACCTTTACCCGCGCGCCTGTCCAACTGCGGTTCGCCGTTTCATCAGTGCGAACGGCGTTTCGCAGCAGGTCATCGGCGAAACTCAGGTCGTCCAGCGCGTCCGCGAGTTCGGGCGGCGCGCTACGCTCCAGTTTTGTCAGAATTGCCCGGCGCGCGCCCTCATCCGCCAACGCCGCCATGACAGCACGCGCCGTTGCCTCTTTGTCGCGGCGTTCGGCTTCGCGATATTCGGTCGCAGCCTTTTCGAGAGCGGCGTGCTCGTAAGCGGCATTTTTTGTGAGAGCGGCCAGTTCGCGCTCGCGGTTCGGCAACGCCTTCAATTCGGCGGCAAGCGCGGCGCGGCGCTTGTCGGTTTCCGCGCGCTGACGCGCTTTGAGTTCGTCCACGAGACCCGCGTCGTTTGCGAGCAGTTCAAGCGCCGCCAGGCGTTCGGGAAGAGGTTGGTTCAGGTGTTGCATGATTCACTCCTATTCAGGATGAGAGTAGTTACTGCGGGATCAACACTGTGTAACCTTCCGGGCGAATCTCTACGCGATATCGGGCAAGATTCAGCTTCGACACGCCGCCACACAACCGAATCGTTTGAGAGATCGGTATCAAGTAAAAATACTCACCTTTGGACTCGTCCCACTGAATCAGTTCGAGCAAAGCCTTCGGCATTTTCAATTGTTTCATGATTAAGACTCCTTAATTGTATTCAAACAATACAACCTTTTTGCTGTCACCACCTACTTAGACGGGAAGGACTCCCGATAAAATCCGCGCCTCCATAGCGCAACCGGCATTTCGGGAAAGTCGCCGCTGGGTTTGCTCTGCCCAATCAATTGCGCAGCTTCCCGCAGCGCTTCTCTGTCCCTAAGCACGAGCCGTCGCAGCTGTCGCAGTAGTGCCGACCAGCGAGATCTTCGAGACGCCACGAGCGCATTTCGAGTGCAGCGCGCGCCGCCGCCTCCGCATGTGCTGCTTCGAGTCGTTCGCGGAAGTAGGAAATATTCGGCAAGAGATCGGCCAGCGGCCCGCGTATTGCCCGTGTAAGCACGCCCTCGCGATATGCGCTCGCCCAGCACTCAAGCGCCGAAAGCGCTTCGATGATGGTAATCAACTCGGCGCGCACCTTGCGCACGTCGTCGGGTGAGAGGTGCGCCCCCCAAGGCAAGAAAAGCCCGCCTTCCGGATCGTGGAGCGCGTCGACACAATCGGCGGGGATGCTCGCCGGATCGTGCGCGGCAGCGCGCATTTTCGAAAAGCGGTCACCCTGTGGCACCGCAAAACCCGCAAAACCCTCGTTTTTGGGTTTTGCGGGTTTTGCGGTGTACCCGGACGGGCCTTTTCCCGATTTCAGCATGTCCAGATACTTGTTCATTTAAGCGCCTCGGGATTGATGAGGTAACGCGGCTCACGCGGTCTGCCGACCCTGTCGGTATTGCTCGATTCATTGACCTCGGACATGTAACCGTGTTCGATCAGGATCGCGATCGCCTCGGCGGTTTCTTCCCGGTTCGTGAGCAGCGACCACCCGGCGTCGTAAATCTTCTTGAGCGCGAATGGCTCGACCGGCAACTTGCCGTCATGAATCTTCTTGAGAAGCACTCGCGCCCGGTCAAGCGGCGTTGTCATACTGGCACCATACGCACGCAGGGCGTGAGATTTCAGATATTCGGACCACGCGAGCGCGCGAACCATCGCCTCCGCACTGACCGGCCCGCGCCCGCCATCGGCGAGATGACAGATAAGCGCGAGGCTCGGGACCAGCTTACGGTATTTGGCGAAATGCGATTCAACCGCCGGGAGCAGCTCACCGGAACGCAACCATGCTTCCCAGTCGCCGCGCCATTCCCTGAAGAGGGCGAGCGCCGCATCATCCAGCCGCACGAACGGCGGCACGCCTTCTTCGGGTTGCCCCATATGATCGAGAACAATCTCAGCACCCCAATCCGTTACGGGGTCTGCAGCATCGAGACGACGAAACACCTCAAAGACCGCATGCGCCAGGTCGGCATCCGGCAACTTGTCGACATCCACCCACTCGCTACTAATATCCGGCCAAATCAGCAAACCGAAGCGTTGGATCAGGCCGTCGTTAGCAGCCCCGTCCGCGATGGCCTCGCGCAAGTATTCCGAAATGCGCCCCGGCTGCGTGCTGCCGATCAGCGAGAGACAGACAGCCTCGGCGCGGTTGTTACGGCCGCGTCCAATGCGGTCGACCGTGTATGACTCGTTACCGTTCCAGCCGGTCAGGTAGAACCCGCGCGCCGCCTCCTGGCCTTCGCGGTCCATACTCTTCAGAAGGCTCACGAGTTCGTCGCGATACACGCCGACGCCTTGCGGATTCTCGACGCAAATATCCAATAACGCCTCGGCGGTCGCATCGTTCACGAGATGCCGCCGCAGCAATGGCAACAGCGGTTCCTTCAGCTCGATACGCTCGACGGACGCGTGCGGGTTCTTCCTCAACGCGTCCTTGATCTTCTTCTGTGCGGCTTCAGCGCGCATGTCGTGAAGTTGCTTCTCCTCGCCGTAACCATCCATCTCAAATTCGTGTTGCTTGGTCGCTTCCGCTTGCAGGCGCTTCAGCGGGGCGAGCGCCGCCGCCATCGAAGGCGATTTCATGACCGAAGGCCGACCGACGTTACACAGCCATTGATTCGCGTATTCGGTCCAGTCATCGTGCGCTTTCGGGCGAACGCCAACGCGCCGCCCGATGACGATTCCGAGTGCCGCCATGATCGTGGCGGCCACAAAGTCGGGCGGGCATTGCATGCGCTCGGTAATGTCGGCGGCCCACGGGCGCAAGGCTTCGGGCAGCAGCGCCATATCGAACGCTTGAACCTTCGGCAATTCCTGTTTCGGGAGCGGCTGCGGCTCGGGCCATACTGACGGTTCCCTCGCTACCGCTGCGCCCGACATCGACGACGCAAAGACGTCATCAGCAACCGGCGCGTGATAACGAGCGGGCTGAAGTTGCTTCTGTTCGGCGGCGAGATCGTCGAGCACGGTCAATTCCACCTTTTGGCTAGGGTTAATCATGAGTCGAGCCCTCCGCCGCCATGAAACGCGAAACGGATTGCAGTAGCCGCTCGCGTTCAGTTCTTGTGACAGAGCCGCGCCGGGCGATTGCGCCGACGATCAGCGTGACTTCGATCAACTCAAGCGCCACCGCCTGCAATACCTGCTCGGCGGAAAAGCGACGCTTCACGGGCTTCACGCCGTGAACGCCGGATTGTCGTGCTGGAAACAGGTCGGAGAGGTCGAGGCTGAGCGCGCCCACCAGGTCGCCGACTTCGCAACCGGCAAAGCAGTGCAGTAGCACCGAGCCGTTCGCTTTTTCGGTGATTGCAAGCGACGGGTGGCTGTCGTCATGTGCCGGGCAGCGTGCGACCCAGCGGTTATGACCGATCGCCCGCACACCTTCCAGGCGGTCGAGCAGCAACGACAAGGGTGAGAGGTGGTGGCTCATTATTTAGCCCTCCACCGTAAACGCATCGAAAAGGTCGAGCTGGCGCGGATCGGCGCGCAGCAGGTTACGCTTCGCCGCGCGCGACTTGGCGTGACTGGCAGACTTGCGGCGCTTGTTTGCGGCCGACGTGGCTTTCTGAATCCATGCGCGCGCACCCGCCTTGAACGCAGCCTCGCGCACATGAATAGTCATCCAGTACGCTGTCACCCACACAACGCGCCCATCGTTCACCGCCGTTGCGATGTCGCGGCGCTCGATGTTCCACGCGTAGCGCGCCTCAAGGCAATGAATCACCGTTGCCGCGCGGTTCGCGTACTGCTTGAAAACCGCATCCATACTGGTCAACGTGTGGCCTTCGAGCAGTTCGGCCAGCACGCCAGCAAGAACGGTATTGCGGCGCGTGGGAAGGATGCCTGCAGTAGAATGGAACGTGTCTTTGGCGCTCGTCTCTACTTGTTGGGGGCGGGCGTTTTTCATTATTTACCGCCCGCCAGTTGTTCGAGCGCATCGGCGGGTTCGAGATGGGCGTACAGCGCGCTCATACCGACTCCGCGCGGTAGCCAGCCGGATTAACCAGAAACGCATCAATGTCGCCAGCACGCCAGCCAACAGCGCGCGGCCCGAGTTGGATCGCGGGCGGAAACGTCTTGTCTTTGATGCGCTGGTAGATGGTCGAGCGCGAAAGCCCCGTAGCGGATTCAACCTGCTTGCGGCGCAGGATGGTAAATGCGGTTTTGATTTGTTCGGGCATGTTTCACCTGTAATGGCTGGCCCCGGAACGTTCCGGAACGTGGCTCATTACAGGTGATTCCGACGACTCGAAACAGTCGGCGGATTTCGGAAAACCCGCCCGCCTATTTTGGCGTAAAGGGTGGGTGGATTCGCGCGGCAATCAGTCGACAGATCACCTAAACCCTAATACCAGCAAGGCATGGAATGGGTGGGCGGATTATTCGCCAGGGGTCTTGGGTGCGCCGCCCGTCGGTTGCCAGTTCGCCACCTTGGCAGCTTCCTCGATCCCGGTTTCGTTCGGTTTCCCCTCATCGTCCGTCAGGTCAAACTCCGCCGCATGTTCGCGCAGCCATTTCGTCAGGGCCTGTTTCGGATGTTTCCCCCCGGGTTCGGTAACTGCCTGCCACGCACGTATAGCCGCAGCCATTTTGGGCGCATAGCGCGGATTGCTTTTGTCTAGATAGTCAGGCGCATCAACCGCATCAGGGAAAAAGAACCCGGACTTGATGCCCCGCGATACGAGCCAGCCCCTCAAGTCCTCAACATCGACGACCGTTTCCGATGGGTCCAGCTTTTCCGACGGCTGCAAGCCCGCGCCCGAGGGCATGTCTTCCGCTTCCCACGGGCCGTCACCGTCTTCAAAGTGCATGTACTCGGCGAAGAATCTCTTTTTTGCCTTGAGCGTCCCGCGCTCGACCGCACGCACGAGTGCGTGCAGCACAGCGCCGAATTTTTCCGGCGATTCGTCCTCCAGACCGTTAGAGGCCGAGTTAGCTCGACGCGGGAGTTGCCAGCCATTGACGCCGGGGTCGTCCAGGGCAGCGATGCGGCTTGGTTTTTCACCACAAATCAGCGCCGCCGCCCACGTCAACGATAACGTATCCGCAATCCGGCACAAATCCAGCTCGTTCATTTGCATCCGTGCATCCTCACGCAAAGCCCCTCGACGAATGAAGGCGCCGCGCCAGCAGGGGGCCGATCTAGGCGCGGCCCGTAAAGTGTCAGGCCGTTTTCGTCTTTATGTTCATCACGTTCCCAGCGGCAGAGATAGCGGCCTGCCGGTCGATTTCATCAGCCAGGTATTGAAGCGCGCGCCGCCGCTCTGCTTCCAGTTCGTGATGGTGATAGCTCGCCGCCGTCTGGCTACGCTCCGTGTGCGCCAGCAGTAGTTCAACCACGTCACGGCTGAATCCATGCTCACGCAACAATGTTGCCGCCGTGCCTCGCGTGCCGTGCGGGGAGAACTCCGCTACGCCGAAGTCCATCCGCTTGAACAGGTGATTGAGCGTTGCATCGGCCATCGGCACATTGGCGCGGAATGCGGACGGGAACACATACTCCAGATCGCCAGTTAGTGCGCGTTGCACCTCAAGCACTTCGAGCGCCTGCTTCGACAGGTACACGCGATGCGGTCGGCGCGACTTCATGCGCTCGGGTGGAATGTCCCACAGCGCTTTATCAGTGTCGATCTCGGACCACTTCGCGCGCAGCACTTCGGCCTTGCGGCACATGCTGTACATCAGCAGCTTCACCGCCGCAATGGTGGACGGGTGCGCACCCTGTTTCCCTACTGCCCGCCAGAAGGCTCCAAGCTCCGATTCGCTCAGGTGGCGATGATGCTCTGCCTTCGGAACCTCGATGACGCCACGCAGTGCCAATGCCGGATTCGATTCGACCAACAGCTTCTGGATCGCATAGTTGTAGACCTGCTGAATCAGCACTCGCACGTTCTCCGCAGTATTTGGCGTCTCGCGCCGCTTCTCGATGATTGCCAGCACGTGGGCGGGCTTTACATCGTCCAGCGCCTTGCTGCCAATGTCCGGCCACACGAACCGCTCCAGCAACGAGCGCATCTGTTTACTGTAGCCTTCAGATTTGCTGCCCAGCCGCTCGTCCAGCCACTTTAGGGAAAACGCCTTGAACTGCCCTTCGTCGGTCTTCAGTTCGGCCCGCGCCTTACGCTCGGCATCATCCGCCCGCTTGTGTGAAGCCGGGTCGTTGCCCTGCTCCACCATCGCCCGGTACTCGCTGTGCCGGTCGCGCGCGTCAGCAACTCCGATTTCCGGGTATCGGCCAATCGTCACCTCGCGCCGCTTGCCGTCGAGCGAATACTGGTAAATCCACGTCTTCGCTCCGCGTGGCATCACCAATACGTACAGCCCGCCGCCGTCCGTCACCTTGTACGGCTTTTCCTTCGGCTTCGCATTGTTCAGGCGCGTAGGCGTCAGGGTGTAATTGAAATGTCGCCTTCGGGTCATTTTATTTCCCCTCACTAGTGAGGAATTCGAGGCTAATTCCTCACAATTCCCCTCAGATTTCCCCTCACTAACACCCGGAATTCCTCACATCTTATCGAACGTTAAAAAACAAAAAACCCCGACCACACTTAGTGTACATCGGGGCTCGCCGGATTTCTCCGGAACACGCTGGATGCGCTTACATGTTTTCGATCAACACCTGACCAAAACCTGAACAGGACACCTGCGTCGCGCCTTCCATCAAGCGCGCGAAGTCATACGTAACCCGTTTTTGCAGAATCGACTTTTCCATCGACTTGATGATCAGATCGGCCGCTTCAGTCCAACCCATGTGACGCAGCATCATTTCAGCCGAGAGAATTTCCGAACCCGGATTGACGTAGTCTTTGCCGGCGTACTTCGGCGCCGTGCCGTGCGTGGCTTCGAACATCGCGACCGAATCCGACATGTTCGCACCCGGCGCAATCCCGATACCGCCGACTTGTGCGGCCAGCGCGTCTGAAATGTAGTCGCCGTTCAGGTTCAGCGTGGCGATCACGTCGTATTCCGCCGGACGCAGCAGGATCTGCTGCAGGAACGCGTCCGCGATCACGTCTTTCACCACGATGTCGCCGCCCGTTTTCGGGTTCTTGATCTTCATCCACGGACCGCCGTCGATCAGCTCCGCGGCGAATTCCTTCTGCGCCAGCTCGTAACCGTAATCGCGGAACGCGCCTTCGGTGAACTTCATGATATTGCCCTTGTGCACCAGCGTGAGCGAGCGGCGCTCGTTGTCGATCGCGTACTGGATCGCCTTGCGCACCAGGCGCTCCGTGCCTTCGCGCGACACCGGCTTGACACCGATCCCCGAGGTTTCCGGGAAGCGGATCTTCTTCACACCCATTTCTTCGCGCAGGAACTTGATGACCTTCTTCGCGTCTTCCGACCCGGCGGGCCATTCGATGCCGGCATAGATGTCTTCCGAGTTCTCGCGGAAGATCACCATGTCGATCTTCTCCGGCTCACGCACCGGTGAAGGCACGCCCTTGAAGTACTGCACCGGGCGCAGGCAGACATACAGATCGAGGTCCTGACGCAGCGCGACGTTCAGCGAACGGATACCACCGCCGACCGGCGTGGTGAGCGGACCCTTGATCGAGACGACGTATTCCTTCAGCACCTGCAGCGTTTCTTCCGGCAGCCACACGTCCGGGCCGTACACCTTGGTCGACTTCTCGCCGGCGTAGATTTCCATCCAGTGGATTTTCTTCTTGCCCGCGTAGGCTTTTTCTACCGCGGCATCCACCACCTTCAACATCACCGGCGTGATGTCGAGGCCCGTACCGTCGCCTTCGATATACGGAATGATTGGCTGGTCGGAAACGTTGAGCGAGAAATCTGCGTTGACGGTGATCTTGTCACCGCCGGTCGGAACCTTGATGTGCTGATACGGCATGATCGGACTCCAGTGAAGGCTGTGCTGAAAGCTGATGGGAGACTGCGAAAACCGGGTGCTCCTCGCTACGCGCAATGCCGGACGCCCGCGAGCGGCCTGGTCGTCTATTCTAGCCCACGCCGACGCAGCCACGAGCCGGTATGCCGCTCGGGGTTTTCCAACATTGTCGAAAATCAAAATCAGTCGCTCGTTTAGTCTTATGTCTTATATAAGACAGAGGACTTGCAGCAGATCATTATGCATTATTATTCCGCCATTTACTACCGAGCCAGCGCCCCTCCTGGCCTGCGCGGCACGCTCCCGCCGCCGCTCGACCTTCATCGATTCCTCTATGCGACTCCTCGCCCTGAACAAACCGTTCGGCACCATCTGTCAGTTTTCGCCGCATGAAACGCGGGCGTCGCTGGCCGACTGGGTGAAAGTGCCCGGCATCTATCCTGCGGGCCGGCTCGACTCCGATAGCGAAGGGCTGCTTCTCCTCACCGACGACGGCGCGCTGCAAGCGCGCATCGCCGAGCCGCGTCACAAACTTGTCAAACGTTATTGGGCACAGGTGGAAGGCGCAGTCGATGATGCCACGTTGAAGAAGCTCGCACGCGGTGTCGATCTCGGCGATTACGTGACACGGCCCTGCCGCGCCGAATACGTCGAACCGACCGACTCGCTATGGACCCGCACGCCGCCGATCCGCTATCGTGCCGCGATTCCGACCACGTGGATCGAGTTGTCGATCACCGAAGGCAAGAACCGCCAGGTACGACGCATGACCGCCGCGGTGGGTTTCCCGACATTGCGTCTCGTGCGTGCCGGTATCGGCGCACTCGATATTTTTTCGCTTGGGCTGCAGCCGGGAGAGAGTGTCGAGTTGCCGCTGAAGGCCCCATGGGAAGGCATCGCCTGAACGCATTTGCATGCGCGCCATGTCTGCACCGAACCCACACTGAACCCGCATCGAACCGCTATTTTGACCCCCGGCGAGAAAGCTAACTCGTTGTATCCGCAAACAAAATAGCGCGTGAAACCAATATGAAAAACGCGTGAAACAATTGCGTTCACGATCGCTCTGCGGCCATTCATTTGCTTCAGCACGTCGGCATATAAATTTTCCACGAAATTCACGTCAACCGGTGCGCGAGCTCACGCGTTATTCGACGCAGATGCCGCCCGAAGCTATCCGGCATTCAGCCTTAAGGGCCTTTGCACACGCCGCTCTCGCGGTGAGTACGGGGAGTCTGAGCGCTAAGCAGACGCGTCGAAAAAATGTTCGATGCGGCTGTCAACCGAAAGGTGGATGGCACGTTTACCGACATGACTCTACATATAACCGGGTCATTTGGTTAATCAACTAAAGCTGAGGATTCACAAAATGAACAAACTGATCGCCGCTCTGGTCGCTGGTCTCTTCGCAACGGCAGCATTCGCACAAGCTTCGGCACCGGCAGCAGCTTCGGCAGCTCCGATGGCAGCAGCTTCGTCGGCAAAGAAGACCACGAAGCACGCTCACAAGAAGTCGCACAAGAAGGCAGCAGCAGCAGCAGCTGCAGCTTCGGGCGCTTCGGAGTAAGTTTGTTGTAAAAACGCAGTCAAGAACTAGCTTCATTGCCGTTCTTACGGCGTTGAAAGGCAGATCACCGCAAGGCGATCTGCCTTTTTGTTTTTGACGCGCTCGCGTAATATTCGCGAGTTAAATTTCAGCAAGGAGTCATGCCGTGCGATTTCCCATGCGCTCGTTGATTGCGCGTTTCGCTGTTGCCGTTGCACTGCCGCTCGCCGCGATGTCGTTCGCCGCGACCACCGCTGCCCCCGCTCATGCGCAACAGATGCCGGCGGGCGCTAAGCAGCCCGGCGACTTTCCGCGCGCAAAGCTGACCGCGGGCATGTTCGTGATCGACGCAGCCGTCGCCGCTAACGACGCCGATCGCGAACAGGGTCTGATGTATCGCACGACCCTCGCGCCGAATGAAGGCATGCTGTTCGTCTTCAATGAAAACGCCGTGCATTGCTTCTGGATGAAGAACACGTTGATCCCGCTGTCGATCGCTTTCATGCGCGCCGACGGCACGGTCACCGACATCGACGAGATGCAGGCCGAGACCACCAACAATCACTGCCCGAAGAACAATGGCGTGTATGCGTTAGAAATGAGCAAGGGCTGGTTCTCGTCGAAAGGCATCAAACCGGGCATGAAGATCCAGGGCTTGCCGGCCGCGCAATAAAAGCGCGTCGACCACGCCGACACCCTGCCGATTCTTCAGCGGCCGCTTTTCAGAAAAAGCCGGCGCCTTTTGCGAGGCACCGGCTTTTTTGCGTTCAACGCCGGGCGGGCCATGCCCGGCACCACCCGGCGGAGGCCGGCGCCGTCGCGCGAGCCCATACCAGCAGGCCTTCACACGCGGCTGGCAAGATTCCTGCAAAAGACAGGCCGACGCGCTATCCTAGTATTCTTGGTAAAGCAGCATCCAAGGCTCCCCGGGCAGCACAGACTGCCGCCCGGCAAGCGTTTCAGGCGCGCCATTTCAAGGAGGTTCACGTGCCCCGCAAGACTCCCATCGAGCGCTACCGGAATATCGGCATTAGCGCTCACATCGACGCCGGCAAAACCACCACCACTGAACGCATCCTGTTCTACACAGGCGTGACCCACAAGATCGGCGAGGTTCACGACGGTGCTGCGACGATGGACTGGATGGAACAGGAGCAGGAGCGCGGCATCACGATCACATCGGCTGCCACGACTGCTTTCTGGAAGGGTATGGCCGGCAACTATCCGGAACACCGGATCAACATCATCGACACCCCGGGTCACGTCGACTTCACAATTGAAGTTGAGCGCTCGATGCGCGTGCTCGACGGCGCCTGCATGGTGTACGACTCGGTCGGCGGCGTGCAGCCGCAGTCCGAAACCGTGTGGCGTCAGGCGAACAAGTACAAGGTGCCGCGCATTGCGTTCGTCAACAAGATGGACCGCGTCGGCGCGGACTTCTTCCGCGTGCAGCGGCAGATCGGCGATCGCCTGAAGGGCGTCGCGGTGCCGATCCAGATTCCGGTCGGTGCGGAAGATCATTTCCAGGGCGTGGTCGACCTCGTCAAGATGAAGGCGATCTACTGGGACGAAGAGAACCAGGGGATCAAGTTCGAGTATCGTGACATCCCGCCGGAACTCGCGGCTACCGCGAAAGAATGGCACGACAAGATGGTCGAGGCCGCCGCTGAAGCGAGCGAGGAATTGCTCGACAAATACCTGCATGGCGGGACGCTGACCGAAGAGGAAATCAAGCACGGTATTCGTGTGCGTACGATCGCCAACGAGATCGTGCCGATGCTGTGCGGCAGCGCGTTCAAGAACAAGGGCGTGCAGGCCATGCTCGACGCGGTGATCGACTATCTGCCGTCGCCGCTCGACATCCCCGCGATTACCGGTCACGACGAGCACGACAACGAAATCGAGCGGCATCCGAAAGACGACGATCCGTTCTCCGCGCTCGCCTTCAAGATCATGACCGACCCGTTTGTGGGCCAGCTGATTTTCTTCCGCGTGTATTCGGGCGTGGTGAATTCGGGCGATACCGTCTACAACGCGACCAAGGAAAAGAAGGAACGCCTTGGCCGGATCCTGCAGATGCATGCGAACGAGCGCAAGGAAATCAAGGAAGTCTACTGCGGCGACATTGCCGCGGCAGTCGGCCTGAAAGAAGCGACCACGGGCGACACGCTGTGCGATCCGCAACACGTGATCATTCTTGAAAAGATGATCTTCCCGGAACCGGTGATTTCGCAGGCCGTCGAGCCGAAGACCAAGGTCGACCAGGAAAAGATGGGCATCGCGCTCAATCGTCTGGCGCAGGAAGACCCGTCGTTCCGCGTGCAGACGGATGAAGAATCCGGCCAAACCATCATCTCCGGGATGGGCGAGTTGCACCTGGAAATTCTGGTCGACCGGATGAAACGCGAGTTCGGCGTCGAAGCGACCGTCGGCAAGCCGCAGGTGGCTTACCGCGAAACGGTGCGCAACAAGGTCGAAGACGTCGAAGGCAAGTTCGTCAAGCAGTCGGGCGGCCGCGGCCAGTACGGCCACGCGGTGATCACGCTCGAACCGTCGGCGCAAGGCAAGGGCTACGAATTCGTCGACGCGATCAAGGGCGGCGTGATTCCGCGTGAATACATTCCGGCGGTCGACAAGGGCATTCAGGAAACACTGAAGGCCGGCGTGCTGGCGGGCTATCCGGTGGTCGACGTGAAAGTGACGCTGACCTTCGGTTCGTACCACGACGTCGACTCGAACGAAAACGCGTTCCGCATGGCCGGTTCGATGGCGTTCAAGGACGCGATGCGTAAGGCCAAGCCGGTACTGCTCGAACCGATGATGGCCGTCGAAGTGGAAACGCCGGAAGACTTCATGGGCAACGTGATGGGCGATCTGTCGAGCCGTCGCGGCATGGTGCAAGGCATGGAAGACATCGCCGGCGGTGGCGGCAAGCTGGTGCGCGCCGAAGTGCCGCTCGCGGAGATGTTCGGCTATTCGACGTCGCTGCGTTCGGCAACGCAAGGCCGCGCGACGTACACGATGGAGTTCAAGCACTACGCTGAAACGCCGAACAACGTCGCGGAAGCCGTGATCAACGCAAAGCAGAAGTAAGCGCCGAGGGTTGCAACACGCCATGTGCTGCGACCCGCGATGCAATGAAGGCTGACAGCAAAAGGCCCGTCCCCTGTGGATGGGCTTTTTTTCGTCCGCGACGCCGCCTGGGGCAGCCGGCAACACACACGTTTTTGAACGTGCAAAAATGCCAAACGGCGCCGTGCCGACCGCCCGGACTAACGCCCTCAAGGAGACACACCATGAGCCAGGATCACGAACACCCGCACTATAAGGATGAACAACCGGCGGCGCCGATCGACTGGCGCGAGCACGGCGTCAAGGTCATCAAGGGCGACCAGCTCGACAGCAATACCGCGCAAACGCCGGGCATGAATCGCGCGGCAGCGATCAACGCGGCACGCGTCGGTGCGCAGAAAATCTGGGCCGGCACCGTGACGATCCATCCGAATGCAAAGACCGGCGCGCATCATCACGGCGCGCTCGAAAGCGTGATCTACGTGGTGCGAGGCCAGGCACGCATGCGCTGGGGCGAGCATCTCGAGTTCACGGCCGAAGCGGGCCCGGGTGACTTCATCTTCGTGCCGCCCTATGTGCCGCATCAGGAGATCAACGCGAGCACCGACGATCCGCTCGAATGCGTGCTGGTGCGCAGCGACAATGAAGCGGTGGTGGTAAATCTGAACATCGACGCGGTGGAAGCGCCGGAAACGGTCTTCTGGGTCGATCCGATTCACAAGCATCCGCACGATCACTAAACTTCTATCACGCAACTCATGACGCCGACTGCTTCGCTGCGCCCTCGCCTCATCACGCTGTATGCCGTCCTGATCGCCGCCAACCTCGGCGCGTGGGCGTGGGCGCTGATCGCGTTTCGCCACTATCCGCTGCTGCTCGGCACCGCGCTGCTCGCGTATGGCTTCGGTCTGCGCCACGCAGTGGATGCGGACCACATCGCGGCGATCGATGCCGTTACGCGCAAGCTGATGCAGGCGGGCAAGCAACCGCTCGGCGTGGGCCTGGCGTTTTCGCTGGGCCATTCGACAATCGTGATCGCGGCGACGATCGGCATTGCGTGGACTGCGCATTCGCTGCACGGCCGCTTCGACACCTTCAAGGCGGTCGGCGGCACGATCGGCACCGTCGTCTCGGCAGTGTTTTTGCTGGTGCTGGCGTGCGTGAACCTCGTGATTCTGCGCGACGTGTGGCGCCGCTATCGCCACGTCCAACGCGGCGGCGAACTCGCTGCTGAAACGACGGCAGGCGTCGCGCCCGCCGGTCTGCTGTCGCGCGCATTGCGGCCGATGTTCCGGCTCGTGACGAAAAGCTGGCACATGTACCCGGTCGGCGTGCTGTTCGGTCTCGGCTTCGACACCGCGACCGAGATCGGCCTGCTGGCGATTGCCGCGTCCGAAGCCGGCAAAGGTCTGCCGCTGTATTCGATCCTCGTGTTCCCGGCGCTTTTCACCGCGGGCATGACGCTGGTCGATTCGACCGACAACGTGCTGATGGTCCACGCCTACGGCTGGGCCATGGACGATCCGAAACGCAAGCTCTACTACAACGCGAGCATCACGTTCGTTTCGGCGGTGGTGGCAATCGTCATTGGCGGCGTTGAAGCGCTGGGCCTGCTGTCGGACAAACTCGGTTTGAGCGGCGGCGTATGGGATGCGGTGGCGGGTCTCAACGAACGCTTCGGCGTACTGGGTTACGGCATCGTCGCAACCTTCATGGCGTGCTGGATCGGCTCGGTGCTGTTCCATCGCTGGCGCCGCGACGGCATCGTTGCACGGTAAATCAAACGTGCCTTCGCAGAAGACCGGTAAGGTTTCCACGGCGGCGACGACACAACGGCAGTTTCCGCGCTGCGGCATCCTGCGCTTTTGCGCAACCGTGCGAGACAGCCCGCCGAGCGTTGTCGTGACGACACACGCCGGCCCTTTTATACGCCAAACGGCGACCGGACCGCGCAGCAAGCGCGCCGAACCGATGGGCAATCGCTTACACTGAAACCGCTTTTCAGCACTGCAGCGCGCTGCAGCTTTTCGTCATTGCAATGAAGTCGCCTGTCGCGTGCATCCGGCGCGGCCCTTCAGAACCGACAGCAGAACGGACTGGATACTCCATCGATGAAGACTCCCGCGGACCGATTTCTCGAACTCGACCTAGCTCGCCACACCGCCGACGCCTACGGCAACCACGCCATCGACGAATTCATCGCCGGCCGCATCACGCGCCGCGATCTGCTGCGCTATGCGAGCGTGATCGGTTTGTCGCTGGCCGGCGGCGGCGTGCTGAATGCGCCGCGAGCCCGCGCGCAAGGCGCACCGAGCCCGTCCAACCAGACGATCCGCGTGGCCCACCTGACGCCGGCCGGCGCCGTCGATCCGCTCACCGTGAACGATGCCGCGAGCCTCGCGCTGCTGAATCAGACCGGCGAATTCCTGATCGACGACGACGGCGAAAAACTCGTGCTGAAGCCGGCGCTTGCCTTGTCGTGGAAGGCGAACGACAAGGGCGACGAGTGGACCTTCACGCTGCGCCAGAACGTCAAATTCCACGACGGCCAGGCGTTCACCGCCAAAGACGTCGTCGCCACCTTCGATCGCCTCGCCGATCCGGCGAGCGGTTCGGCGGCGCTCTCGGTGCTCAAGGGCGTGCTGTCGAAAGGCGGTGCGAAGGTCGTCGACGAGCACACGGTCGCCTTCCATCTCGATGCACCGAACGGCAACTTCCCGTACTACGTTTCCTCGGACAATTACAACGCCGTGATCCTGCCCGCGAACTATGCGGGTGGTTATGAAAAGAGCTTCATCGGCACCGGTCCGTTCAAGCTCGAAAAGTATCAGGCGAAGGTCGGCGCCTCGTTCGTGCGCAATCCGGACTACTGGGGCGACAAAGCGTTACCGCAACGCGTACAGTTCTCGTTCTACGCCGACGAACAGGCACAAATGCTCGCGTTGCAAGGCCACCAGGCCGACGTGATGGGCACCTTCACCGTGCAGGGCGGCGCCGGCATTCTGAACAATCCGGATTACAAGGCAATCGGCGTGAAGTCGAGCGCGCATCGCCAGATTCATATGCGCAACGACAATCCGTTGTTCAAGGACAAGCGCGTGCGCCAGGCGCTGGCATTGTCGCTCGACCGCGACGTGCTGGTGCGCGGTCTGTTTAAGGGCCGTGCGCAAATCGGCAACGACAGCCCGTTCGCGCCGGTATTTCCGTCTTCCGATGCAGGCGTCGCGCAACGCAGGATCGACATCGCGAAGGCGAAGCAACTGCTTGCGCAAGCGGGCGTGCCGAATGGCTTCGACGTCACGCTGACCACCGAGAAGTACATGGAGATTCCCGATCTCGCGGTGGTCGTGCAGAACGCGGCGAAGGCGATCGGCGTGCGCATCAATCTGAAGGTGGAGAGTCAGTCGCTGTACTACGGCGCGGGCACACCTGGCAAATCGGATTGGCTCGACTCGCCGCTCGGCATCACCGATTACGGTCATCGCGGCGTGCCAAACGTGTTTCTGAACGCGCCGCTCACCAGCACCGGCACGTGGAACGCCGCGCACTTCAAGAACCCGCAATACGATCAACTGGTCGCGCAGTTCGTCGCGGCAGTCGACTTGGGCACGCAGAAGAAAATCTCCGGACAGATCCAGACGCTGCTGCTCGACGAAACGCCCGTGATCATTCCGTTCTTCTACGATCAGTTGATCGCCATGCGCAAGGGTGTGAACGGCGTGCGCTTCACCGCGCTCGCGCAACTCTATTTCGACCGCGCGGTGTTGAGCGCGTGATGTGGATGCAAAAGCGGTTTGAACGTAAAAGCGGTTTGACGCGAAGGCGTTGAAAGCATGAGCGCACGGCACTTCTTCGGCAGGAGATCACAATGTCGACCACGGTGACCCCTTCCGCCTCTCCGGTCCCCAACGGCAACGCCGGCCGCGTCGCGCGGTTTCTGGCGACGCGGGTCGGTTTGTCGTTGATTACGCTGTGGCTGCTGTCCGTGATTGTGTTCGCGGGCGGCCAGTTGCTGCCTGGCGATATCGGCCGCGCGGTGCTCGGGCCGCTCGCCGATGCGCGCGCGGTCGCCGCGCTCAATCATCAGCTCGGCGCGGACCGGCCGCTCATGACGCAATACGTCGAGTGGATCTCGCATTTCGTACGCGGCGACATGGGACTTTCCTATGCGTACCGCGAACCGGTCGCACCGTTTATCGCCGACGCCCTGGCGCATTCGGCCAAGCTTGGCTTGCTGGCGTTTATCGTCGTCGTGCCACTCGGCATCGCGGGCGGGGTGTGGTCGGCCATGCACGCAGGACGCTGGCTCGATCGCACCATCAGCATCGCCGGTTTGTCGGCGACCGTGGTGCCGGAGTTCGTCTCGTCGATCGTGCTGATTCTGGTGTTCGGCGTGTGGCTGCGTTGGTTGCCGATCGAAGCGTCGTATCCGCCCGAAGCGAGCGCGCTCGAACAATTGCGGTATCTGATTCTGCCGGTGCTGCCACTGGTGTTGGTGTTCTTCGGCTACATCGCGAGAATGGCGCGCGCGGGCACCGTCGAAGCGCTCGATGCGGACTACACCCGCACGGCAATCCTCAAAGGCTTGCCGCGCCGTACCGTGATCTGGCGGCACGTGTTGCGCAATGCGCTGCTGCCGACCATCACCGTCGCCGCCACGCAGCTCGGCTACATGATCGGCGGCCTCGTGGTGGTCGAGACGCTGTTCCACTATCAAGGTATCGGCTCGCTGATCTACAACGCCGCCAAGGCCAAGGATTTTCCGATGCTCGAAGCGGGCGTGCTGACGATCGGCGTGATCTACACCGTCGCCAACCTCGTCGCCGATGCACTGCATATCCTGCTCAATCCGCGACTACGAGTGAGGAGCGCCGAATGAGCACCATCGTTCCGCCGGCCGCGCCGCCCGCTCCACGCCCGGCTACTGAACCGCGCTTCGACCAGTTGCGCGTCCTGCTGCGCTCGCCCACGTTTGTGGTCGGCGTGTTGATCGTTGGATGGTGGGTGGTCTGCGCGATCGCCGGGCAATGGATCGTGCGGATCGACCCGTACGCATCCGATCCGCTCAACTCGCTCACACCGCCCGATGGCACGCATTGGTTCGGCACCGATCAGCTCGGTCGTGACGTGTTCTCCCGAGTCATTGTTGGCGCGCGCGACATTCTGACCATTGCGCCTTTGGCGACCCTGCTCGGCACGGTCGCGGGAACAGCCCTCGGCTTGATCGTCGGCTATTTCGAGGGCTGGGTGGACAACGTCGTGGGCCGCGCGATCGACGCTGTGCTCGCGCTGCCGCTCGTGATCGTCGCGTTGCTCGCGCTGGCCGCGGTCGGCGCATCGAACTTCACCGTGATTCTCGTCATTGGCATTACCTTCACGCCGATCACCGCGCGCACCGTACGCGCCGCCGTGTTCGCCGAACGGCATCTGGACTACGTGGCCGCAGCGCAACTGCGGGGCGAACGCGCGCCGTACATCATGTTCGCGGAGATTCTGCCGAACGTGCTGCCACCGATCATCGTCGAGGCGACCGTGCGGCTCGGGTATGCCATTTTCGCGGTCGCGACGCTGTCGTTTCTCGGCTTCGGCATTCAGCCGCCTTCCGCCGACTGGGGGCTCGCGCTGTCCGAGTCGTACACGCTGATGGCGGGTGGCGCATGGTGGACCGTGGTGTTCGCGGCCGGCGCCATCGCCTCGCTCGTGGTCGGCGTGAATCTGATCGCCGATAGCGTGCAAGGAGTGCTCGACCGATGAACGGCCCGCCGCCCGCCTCGTTCCCCGCCTTCGATGTGTCGAAGAGCGATCGCACGGATGCGCTGACTGTCGTCGGCCTGACAGTCACGTACCGGATGCGCGGACGTGATCGTGAAGTGCTGCAGGACGTATCGTTTCGCGTACGGCGCGGCGAAGCATACGGCCTCGTCGGCGAATCGGGCTGCGGTAAATCGACGGTCGCAATGGCGGCGCTGCGCTATCTGCCACGAAACGGCAAGGTGAAGGCGGGCAAGATCATCATCGCCGGCCAGGACGTGCAGAAGCTCGACGCGGACGCTTTACGCACGATGCGCGCGAACGCGATTTCGATGGTCTATCAGGATCCCGGGCGCGCATTAAATCCGTCACTGACGATCGCACGGCAAGTCACGGAAGCCTTCGAAGCGGCCGGTGTCTCGCGTAACGAAGCAGTGCAGCGCACGGTCGAGATACTGAAGCGGGTGCGCATAGCTTCACCCGAACGCGTGATGGACAGCTATCCGCATCAGTTGTCGGGCGGCATGCAGCAGCGTGTCGTGATCGCCATGGCGCTCGCGTCGAACCCCGCCTTGCTGATTCTCGACGAACCGACCACAGGCCTCGACGCCACCGTCGAAGCCGAAGTGCTCGACCTCGTGGCGCAACTGCGCGAAGAACTCGGCACCGCGGTGCTGTTCATCAGCCACAACCTCGCGGTGATCGGGCGGATGTGCGAACGCGTCGGCGTGCTGTACGCAGGCAAGCTGGTCGAGGAAGGCGCCACCCAGGACGTGTTCGCGCGGCCACGTCATCCCTATACCGTTGGACTGCTGCGCTGTTTGCCGACCGCGGGACGCAGCAAGGACACCGAGCGGCTCGACACCATCGCGGGTAATTTGCCCTTGCCCGGCTCGGTCACGCAAGGCTGTATTTACGCGGACCGTTGCCGACTCGCCGACGACCGCTGCCGCCGTGAAGCACCGCCGCCGTATCGCGTGAGTGCCGCACACGGCGATCAGATGTCGCGCTGCCATTACCACGAACGCGCAATCGAACTGCCGCGTGCGTCCGCGGAAGGACTGCCCCTGCAAGACGATGCGTTGCGTGACGGCGAGCGCCCTGCTCTCGTGCTGCGCGCGGAAAAACTCTCGAAAACATTCCACGTATCCGGCGCTCCGCTGCGCGCGGTCGACAACGTTTCGATCGATCTCGCCAGTGGCGAAACGCTCGGCCTCGTCGGCGAATCCGGCAGCGGCAAGACGACGCTCGCGAAATTGATGCTTGGCCTGCTGACACCCGATGCGGGCAGCGTGCTCGAACTCGACGGCACACCGCTCGCCGCGCGCGTCACACGACGCAACGACGAGCAGGTCAAGTCGCTGCAGATCGTGTTCCAGAATCCGGACTCGGCGCTCAATCGCGCGCATTCGGTGAAGCGGCTGATCGGTCGTGCGTTGTCGCGCCTCGCCGCGCTGCGCGGCGCTGCAATCGACGAACGGCTCGCCACCTTGACGGCGGCGGTGCGTTTGCCCGAACGCTATCTTGGCTCGCGCACGCGTCAGTTGTCCGGCGGACTCAAGCAACGCGTGGCGATCGCGCGCGCGTTTGCCGGTGAGCCACGCGTGGTGGTTTGCGACGAACCCACGTCCGCGCTCGACGTCTCCGTGCAGGCCGCGATCCTCAACCTGCTCGCCGATCTGCAACGCGAGCGTGGCGTGAGCTACGTGTTCATCTCGCATGATCTGCACGTGGTGCGCTATCTGTCGGATCGCATCGCGGTGCTGTACCTCGGCCGGCTTCTGGAGATCGGACCGGCAGCCGCGGTCTTCGGCGGACCACACCATCCCTACACCGAAGCGCTTCTGTCTTCGGTGCCGACACTCGACGCCCGCGGCAACACCGCCCGCATACGGCTGTCCGGCGATCTGCCGAGCGCCGCATCGCCGCCGTCCGGTTGCGTATTCCATACGCGCTGCCCGCGCAAACTCGGGGCGATCTGCGAGCAGCAAGACCCGCCCTTCCTCGAAGCCGGCAGCGGTGACGCTGGCCAGCCGTCCGCGCATCGCATCCGCTGCCATATCCCCGTCGACGACCTGCGTGTGCTGCAATCCGCCGCGCGCGACAACACCGGCAAGGTCTCCGGCAGCGGCTCGGAAAACGCACCGGAAAACACCGCGCGCAACGAATAACGCGCAATAAGGCGGCCTTCCGGCCACGCGTTTCATCATCGAAACATTTTCCTGCGTTTTTTCCTCGCGGGCATCGCGCACCCCTATTCGACGCCCGTCGCCGCAAGGCTTTGCGGGCAGTGGCATGGATATCGCTAAGAACCGTCCATACATTCGAAGCCAAAGAGATCGGAAAAGAGTCGGAAGCGCCGCTTGTGCGAATCGCCGTGGCAAGAAGCGATACGCGACGCAGCGCACCCGGACGGTACCGGCTGACGTGCATGCAAGCGCTTGTCGGCGCACCGGCTACGGTGCCGGGAAGACATTGATGGTGTTTGACTTGCATCCGCAAAACAGACTCGGGGGGCGACGAGGCCTGCGTTCAGACAGGCCCGCCGTCGAAGTATCAGCGTGGGGGATGGCGGCAGCGAGGTGCCGGCGTCCCCTCGGGAGAGACGTGATGAAAACCAGAAAATTCAATCAGTACTACTTCGGGGTTATACGGAGTACGGCAATCGCGGCAGGGGTGGCCTTATTGATAACCCAGGTCGCGTACTCCGCGTCGACGGATGCGGTCCCCAAGTTGATGACGGTTGCCGATGCGCCAATGCCTGCGAGCGGCGCGCACGCAGCGACGCAAATCGCGCAGGACGAGGGTTCAGCGGCGGGCGCAGCGGCCACCGGCACCGCGCCCGATGAACCGACCGCTGCCGACGACGCGGCCCTGGTGTTCAGTCCGCGCGACTGCACAAGGACCAGTGTCGGGGGGTGCGTGCAGCATCGCGGCGGCAACGGCGCGGCGAGCGCAGGCGGCGGTGGCGCGGGTGCGAGCGGCAATGGTGCCGGCGGCGCGGCGGGCTCGGGCAGTGGCGGCGGCAAGGGTAATGGCGGCGGCAGCGGCGGTGGTGGAAGTAGCGGCGGTGGCAGCGGCGGTGGCAGCAGCGGCGGCGGCAGCAGCGGCGGCGGCAGCAGCGGCGGCGGCAGCAGCGGCGGCGGTAGCAGCGGCGGCGGTAGCAGCGGCGGCGGCAGCAGCGGTGGCGGCAGCAGCGGTGGTGGAAGCAGCGGTGGTGGAAGCAGCGGTGGTGGAAGCAGCGGCGGCGGAAGCAGCGGCGGCGGTAGCAGCGGCGGCGGTAGCAGCGGTGGCGGCAGTAGCGGCGGCGGCAGTAGCGGCGGCGGCAGTAGCGGCGGTGGAAGCAGCGGTGGTGGAAGCAGCGGTGGTGGAAGCAGCGGTGGTGGAAGCAGCGGTGGCGGCAGCAGCGGCGGCGGCAGCAGCGGTGGCGGAAGCAGCGGCGGCAGCAGCGGTGGCGGAAGCAGCGGCGGTAGCAGCGGCGGCGGCTGCGGTTGCGGTGGCGGCCCCGGCGGCGGGTTCGGCGGTGGAAAAGGCGGCCCCGGTGGTGGTTTTGGCGGAGGCTTCGGTGGCGGGTTCGGCGGCGGCTTTGGCGGAGGCTTCGGCGGCGGTCACGGAGGCAAGGGTAGCGGCGGTAACGGTGGTGGCAATGGCGGAGGAAGCGGGCACTAGCAGTCGCCTGTTTCCCGGGTAGGGGGCCCCCGCGCCCTACCCGTCGCTAACGACATGCGTATGCCGTTCGCAGTCCCCCGGCAGCGGCGGTGATGTCTCGATCCCCCGGTCGAGCGTCACCGCCCGAGGCCGGTCGGTATCGGCAGCACCCGCAGGCGGCCCGGCAAAACAGCACGCACCGCCGCAAAGCGCTGACAAGCAGTTCCTGTTCTTGCACGCGTTTAAAACCAAAACAATCGATCGCGTCGTGCGTGACCGGAACCAAACCGAAACGATTGCCTCATATCAGATTCAACGTTCGATATGAGGGCATCACAACATGCAACGAAACGTCCCCCACTCCATGGCGCGCACGGCCACCGGACTGCTGATGGTCGCCGCTCTGGGCCTCGCATCGCTCGCTCATGCGCAAACACCGGCTACGCCTGCCCAGCCGCAGCCGCAAACCTTGTCGCAAGCCGCCCCGCCGGTCGATCCCACCTTCTCCGCCTATTCGCTCGCGCAAACCTGCAAGCAGAAAAACGATAACGTCGCACAAGGTCAATGCGTCGGCGCGATCCGCGGCATCATCCACGGCTATCAGTACGGCGTGCTGTTCCTCGGTCAGCGCGCGTCACTGCCGCCCAACGAAACGCAGCGGGTGTCGCTGTGTTTGCGCAATACGCAGGTGTCGTCAATCGTTGACGAATTCGTTGCCGACGCCGCCCAGGTCAACGAAGATTCGCTCAAGCACACGCCCGCTGAAGTCGCCGTTCTAGGTTCCGTGCACATGCACCACGGTTGCAATTAATGACGCCGGCGCAGCGAGCCGCAGCGCCATAAGCGCCGGCTCCACGGCCCGCCGCAATTCGCTAGCGGCAGCTAATGCGCTCACAGCATTTCGAGTGGCCGCTTGCTGCGTGGCGGTTTGAAATAAGTGTCGATAGCAGCGAGTTCATGCGTGTCGAGTTGCAGTTGCGACGCCCGATGGTTGTCGCGCACATGCTCGACGCGGCCCGCTTTCGGAATTGCAAACACGCCGGGTTTTTGCAAGACCCACGCTAGCGCCACCTGAAACACCGAGACGCCTCGTGCGTCGGCGATATCGTCGAGCGGCGAGCGTTTCGGCAGGCGCGCGTGATCGACCGGACTGTATGCCATCGCCGGCATGTTGCGCGCGGCGAGCCACGGCAACAGGTCGAATTCCGGCCCACGGCGCGCGACGTTGTAGAGAATCTGATTGGTCGCGCACGCCTCGCCGCCCGGCGTGGCGACGAGTTCTTCCATATCGTCGGTATCGAAGTTGCTGACGCCCCAGTGGCGAATCTTGCCCGCGCTGCGTAATGCCTCGAATGCCTGGACGGTTTCCGCGAGCGGCACCGAACCGCGCCAGTGCAGCAGATACAGATCGAGCCGATCGGTTTTCAGGCGCTTGAGGCTCTGCTCGCAGGCCGCGATCACGCCGCGCCGGCTGGCGTTATGCGGATACACCTTGCTGACGAGAAAGACCTGATCGCGCAGCCCCGCGAGCGCTTCTCCGAGAAGCGATTCGGTGGCGCCGTCGCCGTACATTTCCGCCGTGTCGATCAGCGTCATGCCCAGTTCGATGCCGCAGCGCAGCGCGGCGAGCTCCGAGGTGCGGCGCGCCGGCTGTTCACCCATCTCCCAGGTGCCCTGCCCCAGTTTCGGAATACGCTCGCCGTCGGGCAGGCTCACGCTTGCGATATCGGTCGTCATGCTTTCTCCTCGAAATGACTAAACATAGGGCAACGCGTCCATGTCGATGCGGCGGCGCAGGCGAATCCGCGGCGCCTGATACGGAAATCGTAGGGACGAGTTTAGCGGTTGCACGAGCATCGGATCGAGCACCAGGCAAAAGCCCGCTATAACGGAGCGCGCCGATGTCTTAGAATTGCCGCTTGCCCTTCTTGCGTGAGCCCCATGACCTCTGCCTCGGAAGACCGCTGGCGCGATCTGCGCCCGGACCCGGAAAACGACACGCCGCTGTACCTGCAACTCGCTCGCAAGCTCGGCAGTGCGATTCACGAAAACCGTTGGAACGCGGGCGAGGCGCTGCCCTCCGAGCGCGTGCTGTCCGAAGCGCTCGGCGTATCGCGGATCACCTCGCGCAAAGCCATTGCCTTACTGGTCGAACAGGGATTGATCCGCCGCACTCAAGGCGCGGGCAGCTTTATCACGCCGCGCTATGAAGATCCGCTTTCGCGTCTGTCGAGTTTCAGCGAAATGCTGCGCCGACGCGGCTTTACGCCGAGTTCGAAGTGGTTGTCGCGAGAAATTTCGCCGGCTAACCGCGATGAGGTGATTCAACTGGGCTTGTCGCCGGCGGCGGCTGTGACCCGGCTGCGCCGCTTGCGGCTCGCCGACGGCATCGTGATGGCGGTGGAGAATTCCACCTTCCCTGCCGCGGTGATTCCCGATCCCCAGGCGATTGGCGATTCGTTGTACACGTACCTGGAAAATCGCGGACTGACGATTGTCCGCGCGCTGCAGCATTTTCGCGCGGTGAACGCGAATGAGGAGATCGCGCAGCAGATGAGCATTGCGCCTAACGAGGCGCTGTTGCTGATCACGCGCGTCGGGTACACGGCGGATCAACGGGCGATCGAGCTGACCGATACCTACTGCCGCAACGATTACTATGATTTCGTGGCGGAGCTGAGGAAGTAAGCACGGTCTTTGCTCGTCGCGGCCATCACAGTACCTTCACTCCCATTTCGCCTCGTGCGCGCCTATCCGAGCCGGTGGCAGCGCAAAATACGCGGGCGTCTCCTCCAGACGCTCAGCCGGCAGAACGCCCAGGACCCGCCCGAACTCCGACTGCACGGTTCCCAGACAATCCCGCACATCGTCGATCGAAACGTCGGGCGCCTTCCAGCCGTCGGGAAGCAATCCGAAGGATTGCAACCACCGTCCGGTCTGCGCGAGCGACACCCTCACGTGCCAGCTCCCGCCTTCGGTGGCTCGCCGCGTCAATGCGGCCATCGCGCCGAACGCAGCCAGATATCCCGTCGCGTGATCCAACGCCTGACAAGGCAGATGCTTCGGCTCATCCCATCCCGCCGCCTCGCGCTCGGTAAACGCAATCCCGCTCGCGGACTGCACCAGGCTATCGAAGCCGCGCCGCCCGGCCCAAGGGCCCTTGTGCCCATAAGCGCAAACCGAGACATAGACGATCCCCGGCCGCACTCGCGCCAGCTCCTCGGGACCGAACCCGCGTGCCGTGAGCGCCCCCGGTCGATACGCCTGCAAAAACACATCGGCGTCGCTAACGAGGCCATTTAACGTTTCCCGGCCAGTTGCATCGCGTAAATCGATCACAGCCGAGCGCTTGCCGCGCCCGTTGTCGATCACCAGCGGCGCAATGTTCGGCAAGTGCGGACCGTTGACCATCAACACCTCGGCGCCATGCTGCGCGAGCGCGCGCCCCGCCACCGGCCCGGCAATGATGCGCGACACATCCAGCACCCGCACGCCCGCCAGCGGCCGCTCCGCGCCGGCCCCGCGCGGCGGCTCGACCGGCGCGTCGCCGATGCGCTCGATCTCGAACAACGGCAGCCCCGCAATCGCTTTCGACTGATCGAGCGCGGCCCACTCGTCGGGCGTGCGAATCAATGCCGCGCACAAACCGGCGTCGGCGAGCGTCTGGTCAAGCATCGCGCCATCCCAGCCGCGAATCGCCTCGGCCACCGCCGCGCGATCGTTCGCGCAGCCGAGCACCTTCAGCACGCCCTCAAGATGATGCGGAAAGTTGGTGTGCAGTTGAATCCAGCGGCCGTCGCGCGTCGCGTAGAAACCCATCACCGGATCGCGCAAAGCGGGCGGCGGACCCTCGTCGATGCGCAGATAGCGCTCGCTGCGAAACGACGCCAGTGCACGCCGCATCTCCACGGTGACGTGTTGCCGGCGCCCCGTGCGCAAGCGATGGTATTCGGCAGCCGCAAGGCCGCTCGCGGCGATGGTCGCCGAGGCCAACGCGCCGACCCGATAGACCGATGGCAAACCCGGATCGGTGCCGGGAAGCGAAACGGACCGCAGCGCAGTCGGGTCGCATTGCGCGGTCGTCCAGATATGTTTGAGTGCGAGTTCAGGCGTCATGGTGCTCATGTCGTTCATCTCGTTCGAGTTGGAACAGGAAGAAAGTGAACCGAGTCTAGAATTTCGCCTTGCCGCAATCAATCTTGATTATGATAATCAATATATATTGATTTCTTCGGTTTCTACGCGTTTCCATGCCACCGTCCCATTCCCTGACTGCCGCGGAAGCCGCCGCCGCGCTCGGCATCAGCCTACCTACGCTGTATGCGTATGTCAGCCGCGGCATGCTGAGCTCATCACCGGATGCGCAAGGCAAGCACCGGCTCTACGATGCCGGCGAAGTGCGGCGGCTCGCCCGGCGCAAGGAAGACGGCAAGCGCGCCGGCAAGGTCGCGCAAAAGGTGTTGGACTGGGGCGTGCCGGTGCTCGAATCGTCGATCACGCTGGTGGCCGACGGCCGCGTGCTGTATCGCGGGCACGACGCCATGGAACTGGCGCGCACGGCATCTCTGGAGGATGTCGCGGCGTTGTTGTGGGAATGCAGTGCGAGGCGTATCGCCGATGCACCGGCCGTCCCGTTCGCCGCCGCGCAGTGGGCCGCGTGGCTCAAGCTCTGGAGCGACAGCACGCCGCTCGACCGCGCGCTCGTGCTGCTGCCGGCCGCCGCCGCGCAAATGCCGCGGGTATGGGCGCTCGGCCGCGACGCGCAACTCGATACCGCCTGCGCGGTCATGCGTTTGCTGGCCGCCGCGATGGTCTCGGCGGCGCCATCGAACGAACCGCTGCACAAGCAGGTGGCTTCAGCGTGGAACATACGCAACCGTCAGCAAGCGGGGCTGCTGCGCGCGGCGTTGGTGGCCTGCGCGGATCATGAACTGAATGCATCGACCTTCACGGTTCGCTGCATCACGTCGACCGGGACGCATCTGTTCGGCGCCGTGGCCGGCGGTCTGGCCGCATTGGCCGGCCCGCGACATGGTGGCGAAACGGTACGGATTGCCGCGCTGCTCGATGAAGCGTCACGCGCACCCGATCTCGACCGCTATCTGGCGAACCGTCTCGCCCGCCACGAGCACGGCGCGCATGGGCCGGTGCTGTCGGGCTTCGGTCATCCGCTTTATCCGGACGGCGATCCGCGCGCGCGTCTGCTGCTCGGGATGCTCGCCGACTGCGCGCCGGCCCGTTCGCCGTTAGACGAAGTGCAGGCGATCGCGCGCACGGTGCGCGACACGACCGGCGCGGAGCCGACCGTCGACTTTGCGCTCGTGGGCATCGAACGGGTACTCGGCCTGCCGGCCGGCGCCGCATTCACGCTGTTCGCGGTCGGCCGGGTAGTTGGCTGGATCGCTCACGCAATGGAACAGACGCGCGACGGCCGGTTGATACGGCCACGCGCGCGCTATATCGGGGAGGTTGAGGTGGCCGGATGAGGCGTGGCGCACGCCGGCAGCAAAGCAAATGCGGCACGTATTGCCTGCGCCGGGCACAAGCAAATGCATCCGGCACCACGCACGCCAGCGACACGAGCCGCTGCCATCTTAGCGGCCATGGCCACCACAGTTGCCCATCACGCCACACCTAACCAGCGCGGCAGCCAGTTCAACATCGGCGAACCGCTCAGCGGCCGCGTTACAGTGCGCTCTGACCCGCTAGCCAGCGCGAAACGCGCACCGGCCCGCCCCGCGCTGACCCACGCCAGCGCACCGCGCGGCAACTCGATCGATTGCCCCGTTGCCAGCCAGTGATCGCCGTTTTCGCCTTCGACAGTCAGCCAGATCTCGCCCGAGATCACCTTGAAGACTGACGGACGCGCGACACGCCAGGCCGCCGCGGGCTCGTCATGTTCCATTTCGAAAATTCGGACTTCACGCATCGCTTTTCTCCTTCAAAGAAACTTCCTGTTGTACTGATTATTGACGTGCGATCATCGAATACCCATGCACAGTTCCGAACACTTTCATCGGAACTGTTCAGTCGAAAAAACGGACAGTTGGCGGCAACCGCGCTTCATCAGCGCGTGCTGTGCGCGCCGCACCGACGGTTCGGCGCTCCGGCGCCCTGGCTGCCCGGCGAAGGAAAAGCACCGCATGAAACTCGAAATCCAACTCGATCGGGAGAGCGGCGTACCGCTCACCGAACAGATCGTCACAGGCATCACCGCCTGGATTCGCTCGCGCACCGCTCACCCCGGCTCAAAGCTGCCGTCGATCCGTCAGTTCGCCGCCGACTACGGCGTGAGCCGATTTCCCGTGATCGAGGCTTACGACCGGCTGGTGTCGCTCGGCTATGTCGACTCGCGTCATGGCTCGGGCTTCTATGTCGCCGACCGCCAGCCGCCAAGCCCGCATTGCCAGGGCACCTCGGACCCGCGCCTCGCCGAGGACGAATCGGGGCACATCCTCCAGCAGTTCAACTACCAAACCGAGACGCTCAAGCTCGGCAGCGGCTTCATTCCCGATGCGTGGCGCGACACGGAGAGCCTCGCGCAGGCGATCCGCCATGTGTCGCGCACCGACATCGCGAGCATGGTCGATTACGCGACCCCGCTCGGCAATCTGACCTTGCGTGAACATCTGCAAGGCCGGATTGGTCAACTGGGGATTCAGGCGGATGCCTCGCAGATTCTGATCACCAATGGCGCGAGCCAGGCGCTCGATCTGCTGATGCGTTACATGCTCAAAGCCGGCGACACGATGTTCGTCGAGGACCCCGGCTACTACAACCTGTACGGTCTGCTGAAACTGCACGGCGTGAAGCTGATCGGCATTCCGCGCACCCGCAGCGGCCCCGATCTCGATGTGCTGCAGGCACAGTTGCAAGTGCATCGGCCGAAGCTGATGTTCATCAACACGGTGTTCCACAACCCGACCGGCACCACGGTCGCGCCGCCGGTGGCGTTCCGGCTGCTGCAACTGGCGCGCGAACACGGTTTCACGATCATCGAAGACGACATCTACGCCGACTTCCAGGCCGACGTCACCGACCGTCTCGCGACGCTCGACCAGCTCGAACATGTGATTTACGTGGGCGGTTTGTCGAAGACGCTGTCGTCGTCGTTGCGGATCGGCTGCGTGGTGGCGAGCCACGCGATCATCAAGGATCTGGTCGACATCAAGATGCTGACGAGCATCGGCGGTTCGCGCTTTGCCGAGGCGGTCGCCGTGTCATTGCTGGAGCGCGGCGCGTACCGCAAGTATCTGGAACGACTGCGCCGCCGCATGCGCGACGCGCTCGGCTCGACCATTCAGACACTCGAAGACGCCGGCTGGGATCTGTTCGAAAAGCCTGTCGGCGGCAAGTTCGTGTGGGCGCGTGTGCCGCACGTCGACAACGCCGAACGGCTGGTGGCATGCGGCGCACCGCTCGGCGTGACAGTGGCGCCCGGCAGCTATTTCCGGCCGAACATGGAAGTGAGCCCGTGGACCAGGATTCACGCCGCGTTCGGCAATGACCCGCGTGCGCAGGCATTTTTCCGTGCTGCTGTGGCGTTGCCTCCCTCGGACTGACTTCGTCATCTTGCCTTCGCACTGAACGCATAGCCGCTGCGCCGGGCCACGCTTTTCCCTAGAATAGCGAGTCCCAGCCCGTCCCTGCGCGCCTAGCCGCCCTCCATGTCCACGCCGCCGATCCTGCCCGCCTCCGTCCCCGCCGCCCCCGCCGCCACTTCGGGCCCCTCGGCCCGCTCGCTCACCGTGATGCTGTGGCTCGTCGCCACCGGCTTCTTCATGCAGACGCTCGACTCCACGATCGTCAACACCGCGCTCCCCGCGATGGCGACGAGCCTCGGCGAGTTGCCGTTGCGCATGCAATCGGTGGTGATCGCGTACTCGCTGACGATGGCGGTGATGATCCCGGTGTCCGGCTGGCTCGCCGACAAACTCGGTACGCGGCGTGTGTTCTTCAGCGCGATCCTCGTGTTCACGGTCGGCTCACTGCTGTGCGCCAACGCGCATACCCTGAATCAACTGGTGATCTATCGCATCGTGCAAGGCGTGGGCGGGGCGATGCTGTTGCCCGTTGGGCGGCTCGCGGTGCTGCGTACCTTTCCGGCGGAACGCTATTTGCCGGCCTTGTCGTTCGTGGCGATTCCCGGACTGATCGGACCGCTGATCGGCCCGACGCTCGGCGGCTGGCTCGTAAAAATCGCTTCGTGGCACTGGATCTTTCTGATCAATGTACCGGTGGGGATCGTGGGTTGCATCGCCACATTCATCTTCATGCCGGATAGCCGCAACGAGCACACCGGCAAGTTCGATCTGAAGGGCTATCTGCTGCTGATTTTCGGCATGGTGGCGATTTCATTCGCGCTCGACGGCCGCACGGAGTTTGGCATCCAGCACGCCACCGTGTTGGTGCTGCTGATCCTCAGCCTCGCCTGCTTCGTCGCCTACGGTTTGCACGCCGTACGCGAACCCGCGCCGATCTTCCCGCTCGATCTGTTCAAGATCCACACCTTCAGCGTCGGCCTGCTCGGCAATCTGTTCGCGCGGATCGGCAGCGGCGCGATGCCGTATCTGATTCCTCTGCTCCTGCAGGTGAGTCTCGGCTATAGCGCCTTCGAAGCCGGCATGATGATGCTGCCGGTGGCGGCTGCGGGCATGGCGGCCAAGCGCCTTGTCACGACGCTGATCGTCAAATACAGCTACCGGCGCGTGCTGATCGTCAACACGGTGCTGGTTGGCCTAACCATGGCGAGCTTCGCGCTCACCAGCGCCGGCCAGCCGCTATGGCTGCGGCTCGTGCAACTGGCGTTCTTCGGCGCGGTCAACTCGATGCAGTTCACCGGGATGAACACGCTCACGCTCAAGGATCTCGGCACCGGCGGTGCGAGCAGCGGCAACAGCCTGTTTTCGCTGGTGCAGATGCTGTCGATGAGCCTCGGCGTGACGGTCGCCGGCGCGTTGCTTGCGACCTTCACCGGCCTCCTGCCGCGCGTGACGGCCGCCAACTCCCTGCCCGCGTTCCATGCGACGTTCCTGTGTGTCGGCATCATCACCGCCGGCTCGTCGTGGATCTTCGCGCAACTGTCGCCGGACATCCGTACACCTTCGAAAAAGACCGATCCTTCGGAGCGGACCTGAGTTTTGCGCCAGGTTGCGGTGGCGTTGCCCCTACCCGCCGCGCCCCGTCGCCGACCCGCAACGGGGCGCGGATCGCACCACCGAAGTGCGAATCATCGCCTGCGCGCACGCGCTTGCGCACAATCGCCGTACTGACAGCGGTAAGCGGGCGCGCACAGAGTGTTTCCGCACGCGCATAGTTCTTGCTCGCGTATCCTGTAAACTCACATTTTGCGCGTGCCCACTCGTGTCGAGCATGAGAAGCGCGCCGCCACTTCCACACGACTGACATGATGAGCATGATCGAACTCGATCCTCCCGGCTTCCAGCCGCCGCGCCCGATGGCCGGCGACGAAGGCTCCCGGCGCACCGTTCTGTACGGCGGCTACACGGTTTTCAGCGTGTTCCAGCCGGTTTTTTCGGTGTCGCACCGGCGTGCGATCGGCTATCACGCTTCGCTGCGCGCACACGACGAACATGCGCTGCAGGTGCCGTCGCACGAGGTTTTCACACAGGCGGCGCGGCGCGGCGACCTGCTGGAACTCGGGCGGCTCGCCGAATCACTGCATCTGGGCAACTTCAACGCATTCGACAGCCACGACGAATGGCTTTTCCTCAGCCTGCACCCGGCGGCGCTGATGGACACCAGTTACGGCGACGCACTGCTCGCCGGCCTCAAGGCGCTGGGCCTGCCGCCGCAACGGGTGGTGCTGGAAGTATCCGAACAGGCCGGCGGTGAAACCACGCGCTTCGCCGACATCATCGACGCGTTGCGCAAGTCCGGCTTCCTGATCGCGCTGGACGGCTTTGGCGCCAAGCATTCGAACATCGACCGCGTGTGGAATCTGCGTCCGGACATCGTCACGCTCGACCGCTGCATTCTCGCGCAAGCGAGCGAACACTCGCATATCGAACGCGTGCTGCCGGGCCTCGTTTCGCTGCTGCACGAATCCGGCCAACTGGTGCTGATGGGCGGCCTGAGCACCGAGCGCGATGCGCTGATCGCACTCGAATGCAACGTCGACTTCGTGCAGGGCGCGTACTTCGCGGGCCCGAGCGTCGAGCCGGTGAAACCGCAAGCGGCGGCCGGCCTGATGGACTCGCTCTCCGCGGCGCTACGCGAACGGGTTGCCGCGCGCGAACGCGCACAGTCCGCACGGCTCGCACCCTATGTCACGGCGCTGGAAACGGCGGCTGCCCAACTCGTGGCCGGGGAATCGGTGGCCCAGGCGACCGCGACGCTGCTCACGCTCGGCGAGACGGCACGCTGTTTCGTGCTCGACGGCTCGGGCCGGCAGATCGGCGACAACGTGCTACCGCCGGGGCGCGCTTCGCAACGCGCCAAGCGCTTCCGGCCGTTGCTGCATTCGCAAGGCGCGAGCTGGGAACGCCGGCCGTACTTCATTCAGGCCATGCGCGTGCCCGGGCAGGTGCACCTCACACCGCCCTACCTGTCGATCAACGAAGCGCACCTGTGCGTGACGGCCTCGATCGCCGCGCATACGCCGCACGGCACCCAGGTGCTATGCGTCGACATTAATTGGGAAGTCGCCGCGCATCGTAATTGAGGTAAGGGCGTGCCGCTGGATCCGCGCGAGCAGCTTCATGACGGCCGCGCGGCCCAGCAAGCGGTTGGCTGCCTGCAAACGCGCCGCGCTGGTGACGGCGCGCAACGCGACGATCTTCGTCGACCCGTCTGCCAGACTTTGCGTGGACACGTCGATTACCCCGACAACCTCGCCTTCGAACAGCAACGCAATACACATTGCGCCTTCGACCGACACCACCTCGGCATGGCTCGCCTGATGCGCGAGCGCTGTCACCGTCTCCATCCAGGCCACTGGCGCCAGTTCCTGCGTGCACACCGGCGCGTCGCTGACGACTTCCGGCGCATCGCTAAAGAGCCGTAACAAGCCCGCCCGATCCTGCGCCTCCAGCGCCGTGCGCAAGCGTTCCACGATCCGCGCATGCGCGGCGGGATCCGGCCGCTCCAGCGGCGCGCCCGCACGCTGCAAACGCCCCTTGGCCCGATGGACGATCTGCCGGCAACTGGCCGGCGTACGGTCGAGGATTTTCGCAATCTCCGCGTAGTCGCAATCGAAAGCTTCGTGCAGCACGAAGGCCGCCCGCTCATCCGGCTTCAGACGCTCGAGCAGAAGCATCACGCCATACGACATCTCCGCCGCGCGCAAGGCCAGTTCCTCCGCCGATGGTGCCACCTCGTCGAGCCGGGGCTCCGGCAGCCAGCCGGCGGTCTGTGACGCGCGTTCGCGCTGCACGTGACGCAGCCGGTCGATAGCCGCGCGCGTGGTGATCGTGGTGAGCCAGGCGGCCGGTGTCTGCACCTCTTGCGTATCGGCGAGATGCCACTTGAGCCAGACGTCCTGCACCACGTCTTCCGCTTCGGCGCGGCTGCCGAGCATGCGGTACGCCAGCGCGAGCAGGCGGGCACGCACGGCCTCGAAGCTGGATGCCTTGTCGATTCCTTGTTCCGTCATGCGTTGACCTCCAGATCTGCATCCTTTTTACCTTGACGCTCGGGCTCCCGCCGATGTGACAGCCCAACGAAAAAATATTCCTGTCACGTCGCTGCCCTTCTTCTCGTCATAAGGACAACAACCCGCGCAAAGGGTGCGCGGTTGTTCGAATCGGCCACCGCTACCGGCAACGCGCCACCTGAAACGAGGCAAACATGCATTCCAGCTATCCGTCCGTCACCGGCCTCGGCCTCGTGCCCACCGTGATCGAACAGTCCGGCCGCGGCGAGCGCGCCTACGACATCTATTCGCGCCTGCTGCGCGAGCGCATCGTTTTTCTGGTCGGTCCGGTGAACGAACAGTCGGCCAGTCTGATCGTCGCTCAATTGCTGTTTCTGGAATCAGAGAATCCCGACAAGGATATTTCTTTTTACATCAATTCGCCGGGCGGCTCGGTGTATGACGGCCTCGCCATCTACGACACGATGCAGTTCATCAAGCCGGAGGTGTCGACCTTGTGCACCGGCTTTGCCGCCAGCATGGGCACGTTTTTGCTGACCGCCGGCCAGCGCGGCAAACGGTACGCGCTGCCGAACGCGCGCATCATGATTCACCAGCCGTCGGGCGGCAGCCAGGGCACCGCTGCCGACGTCGAAATCCAGGCGAAAGAGGTGCTCTACCAACGCGAACGTCTCAACGCGATGATGGCCGAGCGCACCGGGCGCAGTATCGAAGAGATCGTCCGCGACACCGACCGCGACAACTTCATGTCTGCCCAAGGCGCGAAGGCGTACGGTCTCGTCGACGAGGTGCTCGAAACACGAGCGGCGCTAAGCAATCCAGGAGATCCGGCTCGTCACCGTGACATGTAGCGCGGCAAGGCCGCACCGCCAGAAACGTCCTCGCCCCCGGGCGGCTTTTTGCCGGCCCTATCGGTGCGCCGGAAACACAAAAGCTGATCACCTCCGCTGGAATCGCTATCATGGTCGCGATTCGTCGAATTCGACGATCGCTTCAATGGAGATATTCATGGCGTCATCCAACGAAACCGTCAGCATGGCGCTATTCTGCGACTTCGAAAACGTTGCGCTCGGCGTGCGCGACGCGAAGTACGACAAGTTCGACATCAAGCTGGTGCTCGAACGTCTGCTGCTCAAGGGCAGCATTGTCGTGAAGAAAGCGTATTGCGACTGGGACCGCTACAAGAGTTTCAAAGGCGCGATGCACGAGGCCAATTTCGAGTTGATCGAGATTCCGCACGTGCGCCAATCGGGCAAGAATTCCGCCGACATCCGGCTCGTGGTCGACGCGCTCGACCTCTGCTACACAAAATCGCACGTCAATACTTTCGTCATCATCAGTGGCGACTCGGACTTTTCACCGCTGGTGTCGAAGCTGCGCGAGAACAACAAGCAGGTGATCGGAGTCGGCGTGCAGCAATCCACCTCCGATCTGCTGATCGCGAACTGCGACGAGTTCTTCTTTTACGACGACCTCGTGCGCGAGAGTCAGCGCACGGTTGCCAAGCGCGAGTCGTCGCGCCCGCAACAGACCGCGCAGCAGACCGCCAAACGTACGCCCGACGAAGAAAAATCACGCAGCAAGGAAGACCTCGAAAAACGCCGCACCAAAGCGGTCGAGATCGCCGTGCAGACGTTCGACGCGCTCGCGTCCGAACGTGGCGACAGCGGGAAGATCTGGGCATCGGTACTGAAGAACGCGATCAAGCGCCGCAAGCCGGATTTCAACGAGACGTACTACGGCTTTCGCGCATTCGGCAATCTGCTGGAAGAAGCGCATGCGCGCGGGCTGCTCGAATTCGGCCGCGATGAGAAGTCGGGCGCGTACGTTTATCGGGGCGCGGCTGGAAATGCGGGTGCCGAAAACGTGAACGAGCCGGCCGAAGCGGGTGAGTCGGCAGAACAGATTGTTGAAGCACAGGTTGCCGAAACCGTGGTCGCCGAGTCGGGCGGCAAGCACGAGTCGCGCCGCCGAGGCCGCGGCAATCGCAAACCCGGTCGCGGCCAGCAGGAAGCAGTGCAGGAAGAGCGTGCGGCGGTTGAGCACAGCCGCCATGCACAGGCTCAAACTGACACGGGGCACACGCACGCGCCATTGGCCAGTGAAGCCGTTTTCGAACAGCCGGAAGCCGCCTGGATAGAACCGGAGGCCTTTGCGGCTGAACCGGTCGCGGTAGCCGAAGAAGCACAGGAAACGAGCGGCACCCAACCTGAGCGCCGCAAGGAACGCGCACCGCGCAAGACAGCCGCGAAGAAAGCGAAGAAGGCAACACCGCGAAAGATCGACGAGGTACCGGAAATCGCGGCGCCTGCTGAAGCACCGGTGGCGTCGGTCGCCGAAGAAAAAGCGCCCGTGGCCGCCAAGAAGGCAGCGCGCAAAACCGCCCCACGCAGTCGCCGTCCGCGTAAGACAGCGGCAACGAGCGAGGTGGAATAAGCGTCTCACTTTGCGTCACGTGCACGGATTTCTTCCGGTACGCCCATAGCAATGTGAGTGCCGCCGCGCAAACTCCGCTCCAAACAAAAAGCCCCTGCTCGCAATGAACAGGGGCTTTTCCATTTCCCGTTCGTAACACCTACAGCAAACCAAACACCGCCACCCCATTCGTCGCGCCCACAAACACTTTGCCGCGCGCGATCATCGGCGTGATGAACTTGTTGCCCGCGCCCCATTGATCGCGCGCGCCCGCCTGATTGCTGTTGTACAACTCATGCGCAAGGTTGCCTGCGTCGTACGCATGCAAGGCACCCGTCGTGCCGTTTTCCGCCACCCAGACGATGCCGTTGCTCGAGCCATTGGCCGACACGGCCGGCGTCGCGCCGGGATAGGCAAACGTGGTTGGACTCTTTGACGATGCGGTGGTCGCGAGAAACGCACCGGAGATCGGCAGCGCCTTCAGGTTATCGTTCCAGCCGCCGTAATAGACCACACCGTTGTAATAAGCCGGCGACCCCCAGATGCCGCCCGCGAGCGTGCCGGTCAACACCTGCCAGTTATTGTTCGCCGTGGGACTGAACTTACCCATCGAGTCGCGATCGACCACATAGATCAGATTGTCCTTGCCCGCCGCCACCGCCAGGTGTTTGACGACGCCGCCCGCGGTCGTCTGATCCGGCAACAGCATCACGCCGCCCGAACCGAAATCGTTGTCGGCATTTGCCTCGGCCACGACGTTATCCATGGCGAAGTAATCGGTGACCTGCAGGTTTCCTAAGGACAGCTTCATCAGCGAGTTGCCGAAGTCGCCGTCGACGGGAAAGCCCTGCGCATTCAGCGTGGTGCCGAACGTGCCGTTGCCGTCGACGACGTAAATCGAGGTGCCGTCCGACGCCATGCCTGAGCCGGCCATCCAGATCGATCCCTGGCTGCCGTTCGGTGCGACGTCGAACACGCTGGTCCGCTGCAACGTGTCGGCGCTATAGGCCATCAACCAGCCGGTGTAAGCACCCGACATGCAGTGCGCGGTCCAGCCCATATAGACGTTGCCGCCGACCAGCGTGAGCGCCGCGCGCACCGCGTGCAGCGACGGATTGAAGGTGATGGTGCCGTTGACGCTCCCCGCGCCGCTGCCGGGGAAGCTCGCCGCAATCTCCGTCGGCCCGCCAAGCACCTCTGCCCCAGTGGTCAGATCAAGCGCATGCAGCCGATGATGGTACGCACCGCTGCCGTCTTTGGTCATCGCCACGGCATACAGCACGCCATTCGCGCCGCGATTGCGGTCGATCACCGGCGTCGACGTAATGCCGATTTCCGGCGTGATGTCCTGGCAACCGCGGTCGTCGCTGGATGTCTCGCCGCTGCCGACCAACGAGACCTTCCACAATTGCGCGAAGGTGGTGGCGTCATACGCGTACACGCTATCGTGTTCGGTGGCGACGTAGACCACGTCGTGAGCGGTGCCGCCAATCGACAGACTCGTGACGAACAGCGGCTGCGCATCGACCTTGCCGTCCGCGGCGAGAAACGCCACTTTGCCGAAGCTCGCTGAATTCACGTTCGCGAGCGTCAGCGTCGTCTCGGCGAGCATCTGGCCCGTGCGGGCGAGATCGTTGTGATGCATCAGCACGTCGGTGGCGAAGGTCGCCGTTCCCATCGACGTGCCACCCGAACTGGTTGAGCCGGTGCCACCACTGCCGGTCGTCGAGCCGCCACCGGTGGTGCCGCTGCCGGCTGCCGAGCCCGTACCCGATGAGCCACCCGAGCCGCCGCCGCAAGAAAGGAAGCAGCCAGCGACGAATGCAATCGCCAGCCACTCGCACACACGGGACCACATACTCGGATTGAACGTGCCGGTTTGCGGTCGCTGCATGGTCGCCTCGTTGGCACGATGTCCGGCTCACTCCGTGCGTCGGGCTGCGTCAAACGGCGGAGTCAGAAACGGCGGATGCCGGCAGGGATGGAGTGGAGTTTGCGGGCTGTGCGGAACCGCCAGACAGGTGGCGTCTCTAGCCCTCCATCGAAACCTACGCCCTTTGCCGGGCGGCTTGCCGCCATCGTTTCGTGTCTTTCCGCCAGACATGACAAACGCTTTACAGCAACAAGCTTGCCTGCTCACTGGTGCAAACGATTTGTTTCTGCGCAGCGAGGTTTCCGATCGACCTCAGTAATACGGGTAAGGCGCGTACATCACCGGAGGCGGCGCGACATACCTCGGCGGCGGCGCATAGTAGTACGGCTGAGGTGCGTAATAGACCGGCTGCGGCGCATAGTAGGCCGGTTGCGGCGGCTGCGAGATGGTGTTGCCTTTCGAGGTCATGCACTGCGCGTAGGCGGCGTCATAGCGCGCTTGCAGGCCCGCCGCGGAATACTGCGCGCCATTCGCGCCGTTCGCGCCGCCGATCAGCAACCCGCTGCCCGCGCCGATCGCCGCGCCGGCGCCCGCATTGCCCGCCGCCGCACCGATCAGTGCGCCGACCGCCGCGCCGCCAAGCGTGCCCAGCGCGGCGCTGTTCACGCTGTTCGTGGTCGCCGCCTGGGCAGCCGCGTTCGGGTCCGTCGAGCGGTTTGCGTAGTCGCGGCATGCATAGTCGTCCTGCTGGAACTGCCCGAGCGGCTCGCCGCTACGCGGCAGCGCGACCACGCTTGGGCCGCTCGGCGGCAAGACCGCGCAACCGCCGAGCGCGAGCGCAACGACGGCGGCCGGTAGGGCGAGGCTTATCGACTTGGTGCTGGAGATCATGTTCGTGCGCTTCAAAGACATTGGAATTCAAACGTTATGCCAATCTGTATCGTCCTTGGTTACGAGATCGTTACAGATTTTTTTTCGCTTACATTCTCGCCCGCGTCCGCGCGGCACGGTCTCGCCCACCGGCGGAGGGCGCGGCCATCGGCATCGGCAGATGTCGACGGATTCCGATACGACTGGGGCCGCATCGACACAGCCTTGATCGAACGCGCGCAAGGTCTGATGCGCAACGCTGACGAAGCTTGCCGGCAGCAAGGAATATGCAGTAACCCTTAAGTAACAATGGATATGAATGACGAAAGATTTGACGCGCAAATGCGACGGCGTAGAAACGTGCAAACTTCATCTGTCGACCGCCGTGCACGAGCCGGCCTTCTGTTGAAGGCGCATGGCGTCGCCAAAATTGGCGACTAAAAAGCAGAAAGCCCTCACGAAGGAGGGCTTTCTGTTTTACTACCGTCTCCAGACTTCATTGCAGCGATCCGCTCAGATCTCCAGTTTCGTTGGATATCAGCAACTTCATCTAAAGCCTGGGCGTGCTTTGCAAGCTCCGATCCATGCGC